>NZ_JBHUQX010000243.1:0-14319 GCF_042674225.1 Streptomyces sp. NPDC056948 | reverse complement strand
GCATCCGGCAGGGCGGTCGCTCGGGTCAGTGCTTGCCGATGGGGTCGCCCTCGACATCCGGGCCGACGCCCGGGCCGACGCGGAACTCGAAGTCGCCGTCGTACTTCTCGTGGCCTGCCATGACGGCCATTTCGACGGCCTCGGAACCCATCTGCTCACGCACGATCACCGGGTCACGGCGCAGGTCGCGCATGAGGGCGACGCACATGAAGGTCATCACGACGACGAACGGCGCCGCCGCGAGGATGGTGAGGTTCTGCAGACCTGTCAGCGCGTCGCCCGAGCCGCTGCCGACGAGCAGCATGATCGCGGCCACCGCACCAGTGACGACACCCCAGAACACCACCACCAGGCGGCCGGGTTCGAGCGCGCCCTTCTGCGAGAGCGTGCCCATGACGATCGACGCCGCGTCGGCACCCGAGACGAAGAAGATGCCGACGAGGACCATCACCAGCAAGCTGGTCGCGGTGGCGATGGGGAACTGCTGCAGCACGTCGAAGAGCTGGCCCTCGGGGGTCGCCTCCTTGCCGAGCTTGCCCTCCTCCTGCAACTTCATCGCCGAGCCGCCGAAGATCGCGAACCAGACCAGGCTGACCGTGCTGGGCACGAGGATGACGCCGCCGACGAACTGCCGGATGGTCCGGCCCCGGCTGATCCGGGCGATGAACATGCCGACGAACGGCGTCCAGGAGATCCACCACGCCCAGTAGAAGACGGTCCAGCTGCCCAGCCAGTCCGCGACACCCTCCCCGCCGCTGGCCTCCGTACGGCCGGCCAGCTGGGGCAGATCGCCGAGGTAGGCGAAGACAGACGTCGGCAGCAGGTCGAGGACGATGATGGTCGGTCCCGCCACGAACACGAACAGGGTGAGGATCAGCGCCAGCACCATGTTGGTGTTGGACAGCCACTGGATGCCCTTCTCCACACCGGAGATCGCGGAAGCGACGAAGGCCAGGGTCAGCACCGCGATGATCGTGACGAGCAGCCCGGTGCTCACCTTGTCCATCCACTTCAGCTCCTGCACACCGGAGCCGATCTGAAGGGCGCCGAGCCCCAGCGAGGCGGCGGAGCCGAAGATGGTCGCGACGATCGCGAGGATGTCGATGACGCGGCCGGCGGCACCGTTCGCGTGCTTCTTGCCGATGAGCGGGGTGAAGACGGCGCTGATGGTCTGGCGGCGCCGCCTGCGGAAGGTGCTGTAGGCGATGGCGAGGCCCACCACGGCGTAGATCGCCCAGGGATGGAGCGTCCAGTGGAACAGGGTGGTGGCCATGGCCGTCTCCATGCGTTCGCCGGAGTCGGCCGGGTCGGTGCCCGGCGGAGGCGTCGAGTAGTGCGACAGCGGCTCGCTCACGCCGTAGAACATCAGGCCGATGCCCATGCCCGCGCTGAACATCATCGCGACCCAGGACACCGTGCGGAACTCGGGCTCCTCACCCTCCGCACCGAGGTGGATACGGCCGTAGCGGCTGATCGCGAGCCAGAGGGCGAACACGACGAAGCCGGAGGCGGCGAGCATGAACGCCCAGCCGCCGTTGTGCATCAGGCCGCTGAGCATGCTGGTGGAGACGGATTCGAGCGAGTCGGTCGCCGTGGCACCCCAGATCACGAAGGCGACCGTGAGCGCCGCCGTGACACCGAAGACGATCCGGTCGGTCTGGGGCGTCTCCTGACCGGGGAGGCCCGCTTCCGATCCCGGCAGCACGCCTCCCTTATGGGGGTCGTTCTCGCTTGGTCGGTCGTGTGTCACAGGCGGCACCTTTCATTGAAACGTAGGAGGACCGTAAGTCCTCCGTAACGCCCCTACCACGTGTGGCGCAAATTCATCCTCCTCAACATTGCGTTTCGGACTCGGCTGCCGTGAGGTGGTACGTGGCTCGCTCGTCGAGCAGCAACGGGACGAGCGCCCGCAGGGGCTGGCGCAGGGGGACGAGAACGCCCTCCGCGTCCCGTCGTACGCGCACGCCGTGCAGCGCGAGTTCGTCGCCGACCTCGGCGAACTGCGCGGCGGTGAGCCGGTAGCCGCAGGGCGGGTTCTGGATCACCTCGGCGGGTTCGGGCGTGTCGTTGTCGGCGCCGCCGACGTAGACCGGGCCGGTGGCCGTGTAGCCGGCGAGCCGGGCCTTGGCCGTCGTCGCCTCGATGCGGCCCCGGCGCTGATCGGTGTACCCGAACAGGCCCTTGAGAGCGTCCAGTTGGGAGGTGGCCCGGCGCCGGTTGTTCAGCGCCTCGTCCGCCTTCTCCGCTTCGGTGAGCGGGTCCACACGACTCTCGATGAGCAGTCCGACCGAATGCTTTACACCGGACATATTGCGCAAAATGCGCTCCTGCCCGTCTCCGGCCACCTGCTTGACCGGTTCGCCGGTTTCGGGGTCGGTCCAGATGCCGTAGGTGCCGGTCGAGTGGCCGGCCCGCTGCGCCGCGGGACGGACGTAGACCTCGGAGAGGGTCTGCGCCTCGTCGTGGACCGCGTCATGGGTGTTGAGGTTGCGCGGCCACAGATCGAAGAGCGCTTTGTCGTAGTACTGGGGCGTTGCGCCGTATTCGTGCAGGTCGTAGATGATGTCGGGGCGCTGGTCCCGGATGAGCGCTGCCAGGGCGCGGCCCTCGGCGGTCTGCAGGGCGAGGTGGTCGCGGTTGATGTCGACGCCGTCGCTGTTGCCGCGGGTGTTCGCGGCCCGGCCGTCGGGGTTGGCCGTGGGCACGACGAGGACGGTGGTGCGGTCCAGGAAGCGCCGGGTGCGGCTGTCACGGGCGTGGGCGAGGTCACGGACGGTGGTCAGGCAGGCTTCGCGGCCGGAGGGTTCGTCGCCGTGCTGGCTGCACACGAGGAGCACCTTGTTCGGGCTCGGACTTGTGCCGATCCGGACGAGCTGGAGCGGGCGGTCCTGCTTCGTCGTACCGAAGCGGGTCATGGAGACCCGGCTGCTCGACCGGTCGACGGCCTTGAGGAAGTCCTGCTCCTCGGGCTGGGTGGTCCAGCGGGCGCCGTCGGTCCGCTCGAAGCCGGTACGCGGCGGGGAGTCGGTGGCCGTGGCCGCCTGGGCGGGGACGGCGACCAGGGATGCGGCGAGGGCGGCGGTCAGGGTCAGGGCGCGGACGCGGTTCACTGGGTTCCCTCCGGGACGCGGTGGGTGGTGCGCGGTTCCCGTACGCCGTTCAGGAGCGCGGCGACGGGCGTCGTGAGCGCGGCACCCGCGGTGGCGCGGGCGAAGGCGGCGGGTCCGCCGACGAACGGCACGTCGGCCGAGGTGCGGGAGAGGTCCAGCGCCAGCTTCGGCTTGTCGGCGGGCGGGTCGATGAGGCCCTTGTCGGTGCCTGCGACGATCAGCGCCAGGCGGTGGCCCTTCGGGACGACGTGGTCGGTCGCCGCCAGGTCGAGGGTGATCGTGTACCGCTTGCCCGGGGTGAGCGGGGAGCCCTTCCCGTCCGAGGCGTGGTTGCCGAGGTCGGCCCAGCCGCGGCTGACGACCGTGTAGTCGACGTCGGCGGTCTTGGCCTTCGCCTCCTTGAAGCAGGAGCTGTCGCCGGCGGTGCTCGCGCCCCAGCAGGTGCGGTTCGCGAGGGTGGTGATGCCCTCGCCGGCGTCGGCGTAGTCGCGGATGGTGTCGGGGCCGATGTCCACGAGGACGGCGGAGAGATGGGCCGTCGGGGTGGAGGGCGTCGCGGTGACGGTGACCTCGGAGGAGCCGGACAGGCGCAGGTCGCGGGTGAGGGGCCCGGTAGCGAAACCGGCCTTCTCCGGGGTCGACTTGTCGATCTGAGCGGCCCAGTCGGTCTCGCTCAGCTTCGGGTCGTCGGTGAAGGTCTCGGTGCCGTGGCCGCGGTGCGGACCGAGGGTGCCGACGCCGGGCTGGGTGCCCCGGTCGGGACGCAGGGTGGTGGCCCGGGTACCGGTCGGCGGCCAGACCTTGGAGGTGCTCCACTGGTCGGGACGGCGTTCGATGTCGGCCATGGGCTCGCGGTCGATGCCGTTGTCGTAGCCCATGAGTTCGTGGTCGAACCAGCGGTGCAGGGTGTCGACCCAGGTGGCGCGGCGGAAGTCGAAGGGGTCGACGTGGCCGGTCTGGGAGAGCCAGATCTTGCGCTCGACGCCGTGCTTCGCGAGGGCGTCCCACCACTGGCCGACGTGCTTCATGCGCACGTTGAGGTCCTGCATGCCGTGGATCAGGAAGACGCTGGCCCTGACCTTCTTCGCGTGCTTCACGTAGTCGCGCTCGGTCCACAGCGGGGTCAAGTCGCCGGTGCGCGGGGCCCCGTCGACGAGCTTCTGCTGCACGGCACCGCACTTCTCGCGGGCGTCGGGGCTGTTGACGTAGTCGGACAGCCACTCGGGGCCGGAGTCGTAGAGCGGGGCGCCCTGCTGGAAGTAGTAGTCGTACCAGGAGGAGATGGCGCTGATCGGGACGATGGTCTTCAGGCCCTTGACGCCGGTGGCGGCGACGCCGTTGGCGATGGTGCCGTCCCAGCTCTTGCCGATCATTCCGGTGCGGCCGTTGGTCCAGGCGGCCTTGGCGCGGGCGGTGCCGGTGCGGGTCGTGTACGCCTTGGCGCGGCCGTTCAGCCAGTCGACGACGGCCTTCGCGGACTGGATGTCGGAGCGGCCGCCGACGTCGTCGCAGCCGTCGGAGCGGTTGGTTCCGGCCAGGTCGACGCCGACGAAGGCGTAGCCGCGGGGCACGAAGTAGTTGTCGTAGTACAGCGGCATCTGGACGACGTCGCCGTTCGCGTCGTACGTCTTGCGCTGGCTCTCGTTGCCGCGCCCGCAGCAGGAGTAGTACGGGCTGGCGTCCATGATCACGGGAATCTTGCGGCCCTGCCGGGCGGGTTCGCGGGGGCGGACGATGTCGACGGCGACCCGGTCGGCCTTTCCGTCGCCGTCGCCGTCGAGTCCGGTGTCCACCCAGACGGCCTCGCGGATGGCCTTCTCGTACGAGTAGACGGGTTCGCTCCCGCGCGGGGCGGCCTGTGCCGCGGCCGGGGTGAGCAGTGTGGCCAAGAGGGCGGCCGTGGCCGCCGTCGCGAGCGGTCTCCAGGTCGTGAAGCGCGTGCGTTTCGGCATGCGCCGGACGCTACATCGGTGAACTCCTGTTCAGAAGAGGGCAGCTGACGGACCGGCGTGTCCCGGAGGGGCCCGGGGGACGGGTGCCTCATGTCGGCCGAATGGCGATCGTGTGACAGCAGGGACCATGGACATGACTAGTGACACAGGGAGTCAATAGGCTCCGGACAGCTTTCGGGACCTACGACTTGGAGCCTTGCGTGCACCGCAGAATCATCGCGCCGGGAGCCCTGGCAGCGGCCGTTCTCCTGCTGGCGATCCCGGCATCGGCCGCGCCCCACTCCCCCGGCGCGCCGGGTATCGGTGACCCCTACTACCCGGCCTACGGGAACGGCGGCTACGACGTCTCCCACTACGACCTCCGGCTGAAGTACCAACCGGCCACGGACGAGCTGGAGGGCACCGCGACCCTCGTGGCCCGCACCACGCAGGAGCTGTCGAGCTTCAACCTGGACTTCCTGCTGGACGTCGGCGAGGTGCGCGTCAACGGGGCGAAGGCCTCGTTCAAGACGTCGGGCGAGCACGAGCTGGAGATCACGCCGAAGACGCCGCTGGCCAAGGGCGCGCCCGTCACGGTCCTCGTCCGCTACCGCGGCGTGCCGTCGTCGAAGCAGGCCTACGGCTTCACGAACTGGCACCGCACTCCGGACGGCGGTGTCGCGGCGAACGAGCCCGAGGCCGCGGCGTGGTGGTTCCCGGGCAACGACCACCCGCTCGACAAGGCCACCTACGACGTGTCCGTGCTGGTCCCGGACGGCACGCAGGCCATCTCCAACGGCACGCTCCAGTCGACGAGTTCACGCCTCGGCTGGACTCGTTATAACTGGCGCTCGAACAAGCCGCAGGCCACGTACCTCGCCACGCTCGCGGTCGGGAAGTTCGACATCACGACCGGCACGACCGAGAGCGGCATTCCGGTCCTCAACGCCTACAGCAAGGACCTGGGCGACCACGCCGGCGCGGCGCGGGCGAGCATCGAACGGACCGGGGAGATCGCGGACTGGCTGGCCGGGTACTTCGGGCCGTACCCCTACAACGCGCTCGGCGGCTACGTACCGAACACCACCACGGGGTACGCGCTGGAGACGCAGACCCGGCCGTACTACAGCCCGCGGCAGTTCGCGAACGGGTCGAACGTGTCCCTCGTCGTCCATGAGATCGCCCACCAGTGGTACGGGGACGACGTGTCCCTCAAGGGCTGGAAGGACATCTGGATCAACGAGGGGTTCGCGCGGTACGCGCAGTGGCTGTGGTCCGAGCACGAGGGCGAGGGCACGGCGCAGGAACTCGCCGACCACGTGTACGCCTCGCATCCGGCGGACGACTCGTTCTGGACGGTGAAGCCCGGGGACCCGGGTCCGGAGAACCAGTTCGACGCGGCGGTCTACGACCGGGGCGCGCTGGCCGTCCAGGCGCTGCGCAACGAGATCGGTGACGAGGCGTTCTTCGCGATCCTCAAGGGCTGGCCGCAGAAGTACGCCCATGGCAACGCGTCGGTCGCCGACTTCCGGCGCTACGCCGAGGAGGTGTCCGGGAAGCCCCTGGCCGCGCTCTTCGACACGTGGCTGTTCCAGGCGTCCAAGCCGACGTCGGCGGCGGCCCGGACCGCGTCCGTCGCGAAGGCCGGCGGGACGGTGTCACAGCCGAGGTCGTGGAAGAAGATCGCCGCGACCGACGGGGCGCACGAGCACGGGGAGCACGGGAGCGGCGGGCACGTGCGCTGACGCGCCCTCTCCCGCACGGCGGTCTACGGTGGGCCCATGCGCGTGAGGCGTATGGGCCCGGGCAGCGCGTCGGCCGGCGGGTGAAGGGAGCCGGGCGTGCGGGATGTGGCGATCATCGAGGCGCCGTCCGTGCTGGGGCTGCGGCCGACCGGGGTCGAGGAACTGCCGGAGGCGCTGCTCGGGGCCGGACTGGCCGAGGGGCTGGGCGCGCTGCGGGCGGGCCGGGTGGAGCCGCCCGCGTACGACCCGGAGCGGGATGCGGACACCCGGGTTCTCAACCCGGACGGCATCGCGGCGTACTCCGTCGCGTTGGCCGATGCCGTCTCCGCTGTCCTCGACGACGGCCGTTTCCCGGTGGTGCTGGGCGGCGACTGCAGCGTGCTCCTCGGCAACCTGCTCGCGCTGCGCCGCCGGGGCAGGCACGGGCTGCTCTTCCTCGACGGGCACACCGACTTCTACCAGCCGTCGGCGGAACCCGCCGGTGAGGTGGCCTCCATGGAACTCGCCCTGGCCACCGGGCGCGGCCCGCGGGTCCTGGCCGACCTGGAGGGCCGAGGGCCTCTGGTGCGGGACGAGGACGTCGTCGCCCTGGGGTTCCGGGACACGGAGGAGTCAGCGGCGTACGGCATGCAGCCCCTGCCGTCCGCACTGCACGCGCTGGAGCTCGACACCGTGCGTGCCCTGGGGGCGGCCGAGGCGGCCAGGCGCGCGGCCGGGCTGCTGACCGGCGACGGGACGGGCGCCGGGTACTGGATCCATCTCGACGTCGACGTGCTGGACGACGCGGTCATGCCCGCCGTCGACTACCGGCAATCGGGCGGACTGACCTGGCAGGAGCTGGAGACCGTCCTGCGCACGGCACTGTCCGACGGCGGAGCCGTGGGCCTCGACGTCGCGATCTTCAACCCCCGGCTGGATCCCGACGGGTCGATCGCAAAACGCCTCAGCGACTGTTTGGTGCACGCGTTCGACACGGACGGCCGGTGGCGTCACCCCGGGCCTGCCTGACCCCCGGCATGACGCCACCGTGGACAGGGCCACCGACCATGGCCCCGTTCTGCTACTTCGTGAGCTGCGACAGCTCCTGGTCGGCCGTCGCGGACACCCTGCGGCGGACGGCGAACCAGCCCGCGACCAGCATGGCCGCGATCAGCGGGACGAGCAGGAGTGTCCTGCGGCCGACCTCGGGGTCGTTCCACATCATGCCGAGGCAGGCCAGCAGGAAGACGATCGTGGTGATCTCCGTGACCGGGCTGCCGGGGAGACGGAAGGAGGGGCGGTCGACCAGGCCCGCCTTGGCGCGGCGGACGAAGACCAGGTGGCAGATCATGATGATCACCCAGGTGCTGATGATGCCGAGGGAGGCGACGTTCAGCACGATCTCGAAGGCCTGGGCCGGCACCAGGTAGTTCAGGCCGACGCCGAGCACACACACCGCGCAGGTCAGCAGGATGCCGCCGTAGGGGACCTGGCTGCGGTTCATGCGGGCGGTGAACTTCGGCGCGGAACCGGCCATCGCCATGGAGCGCAGGATGCGGCCCGTGGAGTAAAGGCCCGAGTTCAGCGAGGACATGGCGGCCGTCAGGACGACCAGGTTCATCACGTCGCCGGCCGCGGGGATGCCGATCTTCGACAGGACCGTGACGAAGGGGCTCTGGTCGGCCGAGTAGACCGAGCCGGGCAGCAGCAGGGCCAGCAGGACGACGGAGCCCACGTAGAAGAGCCCGACCCGCCACATGATCGAGTTCACCGCGCGCGGGACGACCTTCTCCGGCTCGGCGGTCTCACCCGCGGCGACACCGACCAGCTCCAGCGCGGCGTACGCGAAGATCACGCCCTGCATGACCAGGACGACGGGCATCATGCCGTGCGGGAAGACGCCGCCGTTCTCCGTGATCACGCTCATGCCGGGCGTCTGGCCGCCCACCTTGTGCTGCGTGGCGAGCAGGAAGATGCCGATGAACATGAAGCCGACGAGCGTGGCGACCTTGATGATCGAGAACCAGAACTCCATCTCGCCGAAGATCTTCACCGAGATCAGGTTCACGGCCAGCACGACCGCGAGGGCGGCCAGCGCGAGCACCCACTGCGGGATGTCGGTGAACAGGCTCCAGTAGTGCGTGTAGAGCGCGATCGCGGTGATGTCGGCGATGCCGGTGGTCGACCAGTTCAGGAAGTACATCCAGCCGGCGACGTAGGCGCCCTTCTCGCCGAGGAACTCGCGCGCGTACGACACGAAGGAGCCCGAGGAGGGGCGGTAGAGCACGAGTTCGCCGAGGGCCTTCACGACGAAGAAGGCGAAGACGCCGCACACCAGGTAGGCGATCGCCAGCGCCGGGCCCGCGTTGTGCAGCCGCCCGCCCGCGCCCAGGAAGAGTCCGGTGCCGATCGCGCCGCCGATGGCGATCATGTTGACGTGGCGGGCCTTGAGGTCCTTGCTGTAGCCGGCGTCACCCGCGTCCGCGGGCACCTGGGCCGCGTCGCTGCGGGATGCGGCTGCTGCCGTGTTCACGGCGTCCTTGCTCACGGTGGATCCACTTCTCTGGTGCGCCCGAGCGGGTCACGCTCGGCTGTCCTGACGTACGTAAGGTCTGCGCCCTCTGTAAAGGCACAGACCGAGGGGCCACCTTCCCCCGCCCAGCGCGACTCACGCGGTGTCATACGTCACAGAGCGCTACTTCTCACAGCACCGTCACGTCGGTCGCCCGAGGTTTCACAGCACTGGTGAGACAGCGATACTGCTGCACATGACGACCGACACCGAGGAGCCGACCCTCACGATCGACGAACTGGCCGCCCGGGCCGGTGTCACGGTGCGCACGGTCCGCTTCTACGGCACGAAGGGACTGCTGCCGCCCCCGGTGCTCGGCCCCCGGCGGGTGGGGCACTACGGGCGGGAGCATCTGGCCCTGCTGGCACTGATCGAGGAGTTGCAGCGGCAGGGCATGACGCTGTCGGGCATCGAGCGCTACCTGCGGCAACTGCCGCCGGATCTGAGCCCGCACGACCTCGCCATCCACCGGGCCGTGGTGGCCTCCTGGGCGCCGGACACCGTCGAGACGGTCACGCTCGGGGAGCTGGAGCGGCGGGCCGGGCGGCCGCTCGGCGCCGAGGACGTCGAGCGGCTGGTCGCGATGGGCGTGGTCAGGCCCGGGGACGACGGGTACGAAGCCGACCTCGGTCTGCTCCGGCTGGGCGTCGGGCTGCTGGACGTGCCGCTCTCCCAGGAGGCGATCTTCGCGGCGCGCAAGGTCCTCATCGAACACACGCGCGCCGCGGCCCGTGAACTCTCCCAGCTCTTCCGGGGCGAGGTGGCGGAGCGTGACGCCCGGGACGTGCGGTCCCTGTCGGCACACATGCACCCCCTGGTGGTGCAGGCGCTCCTCACGGCCTTTCAGCGGTCGCTGAAGGAAGAGCTGGGCGAGTGGCTCACGGAGCCTTCGGAAGAGTCAGCCCCGGGCTGAGTCGCTGAACCGCTCCCCCTTCTCCGCCTTGTCCACCAGCAGCGCGGGCGGTGTGAACCGGTCGCCGTAGCGCTCGGCGAGTTCACGCGCGCGTGCCACGAACCCGGGCAGGCCCCCCTCGTAGCCGTTGATGTACTGGAGCACGCCGCCGGTCCAGCCCGGGAAGCCGATGCCGAAGATCGAGCCGATGTTGGCGTCGGCGACCGAGGTCAGCACCCCCTCCTCCAGCAGCCGGACGGTATCCAGCGCCTCGGAGAAGAGCATGCGCTCGCGCATGTCCTCGAACGGGATCTGATACCCGGACTTGGTGTAGTGCTCGCGCAGGCCCGGCCACAGCCCGGCGCGCTTGCCGTCGTCGCCGTAGTCGTAGAAGCCGGCGCCGCCGCTGCGGCCCGTGCGGCCGAACTCGTCGACCATGCGGTCGATGACGGCCTCGGCGGGGTGGGCCGTCCAGGTGCCGCCCGCCTCCTCCACGGCGCGCTTCGTCTCGCCCCGGATCTTGCGGGGCAGCGTCAGCGTCAGCTCGTCCATCAGGGACAGCACCTTGGCCGGGTAGCCGGCCTGGGCGGCGGCCTGCTCGACCGACGCGGGCTCGATGCCCTCGCCGACCATGGCGACGCCCTCGTTGATGAAGTGCCCGATGACGCGGGAGGTGAAGAAACCGCGCGAGTCGTTGACGACGATCGGGGTCTTGTTGATCTGCCGGACCAGGTCGAAGGCGCGGGCCAGGGCCTCCTCGCCCGTGCGCTCGCCCTTGATGATCTCGACGAGCGGCATCTTGTCGACCGGCGAGAAGAAGTGCAGTCCGATGAAGTCGGTCTGGCGCTCGACGCCCTCGGCGAGTGCGGTGATGGGGAGGGTGGAGGTGTTGGAGCACAGCAGGGCGTCGGGCGCCACGACGTTCTGGATCTCCTGGAACACCTTGTGCTTGAGGGAGGTGTCCTCGAAGACGGCCTCGATGACGGCGTCACAGCCGGCCAGGTCCTGCGCCTCGGCGGTGGGCGTGATCCGGGCGAGCAGCGCGTCCGCCTTCTCCTGGGTCGTACGGCCCTTGGAGACGGCCTTGGCGCACAGCTTCTCGGAGTAGTCCTTGCCCTTGAGGGCCGCCTCCAGGGAGACGTCCTTCAGGACGACGTCGATGCCGGCGCGGGCACAGGAGTAGGCGATGCCCGCGCCCATCATGCCGGCGCCGAGGACGGCGACCTTGCGGACCTTGGTGGGCTCGACGTCCTTGGGGCGGTTGGCGCCGGAGTTGACGGCCTGGAGGTCGAAGAAGAACGCCTGGATCATGTTCTTCGAGGTCTGCCCGGCCGCGAGGTCCACGAAGTAGCGGGCCTCGATGACCTGGGCGGTCTCGAAGTCGACCTGGGAGCCCTCGACGGCGGCGGCGAGGATGTTGCGCGGCGCCGGGTAGGGGGCGCCGCCCGTCTGCTTGCGCAGATTCGCCGGGAAGGCGGGCAGGTTCGCGGCGAACTTGGGGTTGGCGGGCGTGCCGCCCGGGATCCGGTAGCCCGGCTTGTCCCAGGGCTGCTGCGACTGCGGGTTGGCGTCGATGAAGGCGCGGGCCTTGGCGAGCAGTTCCTCCTGGGTCGCGGCGACGTCGTCGACGAGCCCGTTCTCCTGCGCGCGGCGCGGGCTGTACTGGGTGCCCTGGAGGAGGACCTTCAGCAGGGCGTCGGCGATGCCGAGCAGACGGACGGTGCGGACGACGCCGCCGCCTCCGGGGAGCAGGCCGAGGGTGACCTCGGGGCAGCCGATCTTCGAGCCGGGGGCGTCGAGCGCGACGCGGTGGTGGCAGGCCAGGGCGATCTCGTAACCGCCGCCGAGGGCCGCGCCGTTGAGCGCGGCGACGACCGGCTTGCCGAGGGTCTCGATGCGGCGCAGGTTCCGCTTGATCGCCATGCCGCCGTCGAACAGCTCCTGGGCCGTCTCGGGGGTGACGCGGATCAGGTCGCGCAGGTCGCCGCCGGCGAAGAAGGTCTTCTTGGCGGAGGTGATGATGACGCCCCGGATGGAGTCCTTCTCGGCCTCCAGGCGGTCGGTGACGGCGGCGAGCGAGTCGCGGAACGCCTGGTTCATGGTGTTCGCCGACTGGTTCGGGTCGTCGATGACGAGGGTGACGAGGCCGGTGCGGTCCTGTTCCCAGCGGATGGTCGTGGACTCAGTGCTCATGGGGATGTGCTCCGTAGTGATCCGTTGGGAGGTGGTCAGATGCGCTCGACGATCGTGGCGACGCCCATGCCGCCGCCCACGCACAGCGTGGCGAGGCCGTAGCGCTTGTCCTGGCGCTCCAGTTCGTCGACGAGCGTGCCGAGGATCATCGCGCCGGTCGCGCCGAGGGGGTGGCCCAGCGCGATCGCGCCGCCGTTGACGTTGACCTTGTCCAGGGACAGGCCCATGTCCTTCACGAAGCGCAGCACGACCGCCGCGAACGCCTCGTTGATCTCGACGAGGTCGATGTCGTCGATGGTCAGTCCGGCCTTGGCGAGGGCCTTGCGGGTGGCGGGGGCGGGCCCGGTGAGCATGATCGTGGGCTCGGAGCCGGAGACGGCGGCGGAGACGATCCGCGCACGCGGCGTGAGGCCGTAGCGCTCGCCGACCTCCTTGGAGCCGATCGCGACGAGCGAGGCGCCGTCCACGATGCCGGAGGAGTTGCCCGCGTGGTGGACGTGGTCGATCTTCTCCACCCAGTGGTACTGCTGGAGCGCGACCGCGTCGAAGCCGCCGAGTTCGCCGATGTCGGCGAAGGAGGGCTTGAGCTTGGCGAGGGAGTCGGCGGTGGTGCCAGGGCGCGGGAATTCGTCGTGGTCGAGGACGACGAGGCCGCTGCGGTCCTTCACCGGGACGACGGACCGCTCGAAGCGGCCGTCCTTCGTGGCGGTGGCCGCGCGCTCCTGGGAGAGGGCCGCGTACTCGTCGACGTCCCGCCGGGAGAAGCCCTCGATGGTGGCGATGAGGTCGGCGCCGATGCCCTGCGGCACGAAGTTCACGTCGAGGTTGGTCATCGGGTCGTTGAACCAGGCGCCTCCGTCGGAGGCCATCGGCACCCGGGACATCGACTCGACGCCGCCCGCGAGGACGAGGTCCTCCCAGCCCGAACGCACCTTGGCCGCGGCCAGGTTGACGGCCTCCAGGCCCGAGGCACAGAAGCGGTTCTCCTGCACACCGGCCACCGTGTCGGGCAGGCCCGCCGCGATGGCGGCGATCCGGGCGATGTCCGAGCCCTGGTCGCCGACCGGGCCGACGACGCCGAGCACGATGTCGTCGACGGCGGCCGGGTCCAGGCCGGGGAAGCGGGCGCGGATCTCGTGGATGAGTCCGACGACCAGGTCGATGGGCTTGGTTCCGTGCAGGGAGCCGTTGGCCTTGCCGCGCCCGCGCGGGGTGCGGATCGCGTCGTACACGTACGCTTCGGTGCTCACGAGGGGGCCTTTCACTGAGGGTTGCGGAACGCTGGGAGGAGCCCGGGGACGTCCCAGTCCCGGGCGACGTCCGCCGTGTCGGCGCCCGGCCGCGCCGGGCCGGTGCGGACGGAGGTCGGCGTCGCGGAGAAACGGGGGGCCGGGGCGGGCTGGGTGATGCCGCCGTGGTCGGTGAAGGTGCCGCGGGCGGCGAGGTGCGGGTGGTGCGGGGCCTCGCGCAGCGACAGGACGGGCGCCACGCACGCGTCGGAGCCCTCGAAGACGGCCGTCCACTCGTCCCTCGTCCGGGTCTTGAAGCGGACCGCGATCTGTTCGCGCAGTTCGCCCCACCGGGTGACGTCCTTGCGGGCCGCGGCCTGGTCCTCGATGCCGAGGAGGGCCAGGAACTCCTCGTAGAACTGCGGCTCCAGCGCGCCGACGGCCATGTGCAGGCCGTCGGCCGTCTCGTACGTCCCGTAGTACGGGCAGCCGCCGTCCAGGAGGTTCGCGCCGCGGCGGTCCTGCCAGCCGCCCGCGGCGAGCATGCCGTGGATCATCGTGGCGAGGTGGGCGGTGCCGTCGACGATCGCGGCGTCGACGACCTGGCCGGTGCCCGTCGCGCGCGCGTGGTTCAGGGCTGCCAGGACGCCTACGACGAGGTACAGGGA
>NZ_JBHUQX010000242.1:0-14457 GCF_042674225.1 Streptomyces sp. NPDC056948 | reverse complement strand
GGGGAGCAGCGGGGCGGACACGGCGGCGGGGGAAGCGGCGTCCGTACCAGGGGGGGTCGGCACGGACGCCGCGTTCGTGAGGGCCGCCCGGTCGGTACGGCCCCGGCCCGCCGCGCGGCGGGCGGTGTCGGGGACCGGCCGCAGCACGGGGCCCGTGGGTGTGACGGGACGCAGCAGCGGCCCTTCGGACTCGGCCGGCCTGGCCGGACGAAGTGCGGGCTCGTCGGGTGCGGGGGCGGGCTCGGTCCGTACGACCGTCCGCTCCCGTTCCGTACGGACGACCTCGCGGGCCGCCGGGCGCGTCCCGTCCGGCCGGGCGACAGCGGCCGGGGCGGCTACGGGCCACAGCGGTTCGGTACCGTCCGGGTCCGGTGCGGCGGCCCGTACCGCCTCGACGCGTTCGAACGGACCGGCCAGCCGCGGCCGTACGCGCATCACGTCGGGGCGCCGCGCGGCGGGCGCCGCGTGCCGGGCGAGCAGCCGGTCGAGGAAGTCGGGCTCCGGCCGCCCTTCCGAGGTGGAGTCAGACATCCGCACACAGCTCCAGGTAGTAACGGCGCCGCAGCGGGCTGAGCGCCAGGATCTCCGGCTCGCTCCAGCCGTAAGCGGTGGCGAGCAGATGGACGTCGAGCAGGAGGTCCCGGGCCCAGGCGTCCAGTTCGGTCCACAGGTAGGAGGCGATGTCCAGCTCGGCCCGGGTGGGCTCCCCGCATTCGGGGCAGGCGATGGTGAGCGTGACGTCGGCCCCCGGGTCGGCTGCCTGGGCGGCCTCGGCGATCCGCCGCTGTACGGCGACGGGCAGCGTGTCCGCGGACACGGGCCGCCCGTCGCGTACGGCGGTGACGAGGCAGCGGGCCAGCAGGGCCCGGCGCGGGTCGGCGTCCCGGGCCGCCGCCGTCAGGTCGGCGACGCCGGGCACCCGGAACTCGACCTCCCAGCCGTCCTCGGCGACCCGCACCACCGGATCGCCCCGGTCGGCCGGAGTGCCGGCGAACTCCCCGGCGTCCAGCTCGAACTCCATGTCCGCGCCGCACGCCCGGCACTCCAGACGCACCTGCATCCGCTCGCCGAACAGGGCCCGGCGCAGGGCGAACAGATCCGCCTCACGCTCCCCCACCGGGAGCGACAGCAGCGCCTGCTGATCGCCGCCCAGGTCCGGCCGGGCAGCCCGGTGCAACAGCAGCGCGCGCCCGGCCTGGGCCTGGCCGAGCCCGGACTCCCAGGTGGCCAGGACATCGGCCGCCCGCATCATCGCCATCTGTCCCCCCTTGCCAGTGTCCGAACAGTTCCCATGCACCCACGCGGTTCAGCCGCGCCCCCAAAGGGGCGCGGGGAACTGCGCGACCAGCCACGACGCGCCGGCCCACAACAGACGGCCGACCGCGGCACTCCCTGCGGAGCGCTACGCCGGGTTCAGGAAGGAGGGCTCCTCCGGCTCGGGCACCTCGTAGTCCCGCTCCCAGCCCTCGCACTCGAGCTTCAGCGTCTGGATGGCCACCGCGTTGGCGTTGGCGTCCAGTTCGCCGAGAACCTGGTACTCGCTGGGCCAGGTCCGGTACAGCTTGTGCGAGACGGCGACCTGGCCGGCCTCGTTGAGGACCTGGATCACGATGTCCTTGCGGAAGTCCGCGAGGGACACCTCCGAGCCGAGGCCCGCGCCGACCTGCCAGACCTTGTTGGCCCAGCGGTCGAACTCGGGGTCGTGTGTGACGCCGCGCTCCAGGGTGATGCCCTCGAACTCGGAGCGGCCCGGCGACTTGCGCGGGGACGAGGGGTCGCCGCCGTGGCGGTGCTTGACGACCTCGGTGGTCCGCTTGAGCGGACTGATCTTGCTGATGCCCGCGACCGTCCGACCGTCCCACAGGACCAGGAACTTGAAGTTCTTGTACGGGTCGAAACGATGGGCGTTGACCGTGAACTCTGCCATCGAAATGTCCTCAGGGATTCCTTGGGGCGTTCCTTAGAGCGCGAACTGGCCGGACGTCTGCTGGATCTTGACGATCACGAACTCGGCCGGGCGGACCGGGGCGATGCCGACCAGGACGTTGACGATGCCGTTCTCGATGTCCTCGTCGGTCGTGGTGTCGCTGTCGCACTTGACGAAGTAGGCCTCGCGCGGTGTGCCGCCCTTGAAGGCGCCCTGGCGGAAGAGCGTGTGCAGGTAGGAGGAGGCATTGAGGCGGATCTGCTGCCACAGGTTCTCGTCGTTGGGCTCGAACACCACCCACTGCAGGCCCCGCTGGAGGCTCTCCTCGACGTGCAGGGCGAGCCGCCGCACCGGCACGTACTTCCACTCGCTGTCGAGGGCGTCGGAGCCCTCCAGCGTGCGCGCGCCCCAGACGACCGGGCCGGTCACCGGGAACGTCCGCAGGACGTTGACGCCGAGCGGGTTGAGCAGGCCGGTCTCGCGGTCGGTCAGGTTGACCGTGAGCGAGTGCACGCCCGCGAGCCGCGCCTCGGTGCCGGCCGGGGCCTTCCACACGCCGCGCTCGGAGTCCGTACGGGCGATGACGCCCGCGACCGCGCCGGACGGCGGGAAGGAGCGCAGCCGGCCGGTGAGCGGGTCGGTGAGCTGGAGGTGCGGGAAGTACAGGCCCGCGTGGTTGCCGCGGACGGCGTCGTACGCGGCGAGCCCGGCGCGGGCCGTGTCCACGTTGACCCAGGTGCTCGGCGCGTCGACGAGCAGGAAGATCCGCCGCTCCTGGCACAGCCGCTGGGCGGCCGAGACGACGGTGACGGCGTCCTCCGCCTTCTCGTACGCCGCGAGTTCGGGCAGCACGAGCAGGTTGACGTCGGGTACGCCGCGCAGTGACTGGATGCCGGACTTGTCGGCCTCGGAGCCGATGAGGTCGCGCGGGCCGGGTGCCTCACCGTCCTCGCCGCCCTCCAGCGGGAAGACGGGCGGGTTGACGGAGGCCTCGAGGCCGAGGTCGTTGGCGCACTCGCCGAGGAAGCGGACGACGTCCTCGGGGTCGGTGGAGCCCGCGACGACCTGGACGCGCCGGCCGAAGGCGGTGACCTCGGCGCCGGCGAAGGCGTGCTTGCCGGGCGCGTCGGGCAGGGCGCGCAGCTTGCGCTCCAGCAGCAGCGCCAGCTCGGCGACGGAGTGCGGGGCCTCGCCGTCACAGTCGGGGTCGTAGAGCGTGAACTCCCGCTCGACGTCGCCGATCTTGACCGTGAGGTCCACGGCGAGGTCGGGCAGCTCGTGCCCGAACGGCTTGGAGACGGTGCCGGACGGGTCGGGCCGGCCCTCGCCGACGACCTCGACGCGGATCAGCCGGGAGCCGGCGTTGACGACGGTCTGCACGTACCGGCCGTTGGACGGGTCGGCGGACAGTCCGGTGAAGCTCTCGCGGGCCTCGCCCTTGGCGTCGTGGACGCGCAGGTTGAAGGTCTCGTCGGGGCAGGGCGTGTCGTAGTCGACGGCGACACGCAGGCCGTTGCCCCACACGCCGGGTTCCTTGGCGTGCACCTTGAGGACGTCGCACTCGCTGTGGCCCTCGGTGGACTCCAGCGTGACGCAGGCGGCCTGGCCGCTGCCGGCCTTGGCGACCCGGACGATCACGGCGACGGAGCCGCCGTTGCCGAAGAACTGGTGAACGGCGTAGCCGACGGCGCTCTGGGCGCTCAATCCCCCGAAGCGGCGCTCGAACTCCGTGAAGCTGGTGACGCGCACCGGCTCGTTCAGCGGACCGCGGCGGGTGTGGCCCACGAACGCGGTCACCGAAGTGGTCAGGGTCGAGATGGTGCGGGTGCTGCTGGGAAGCTCTTCGACGTAGACACCGGGATACGTCGGCTTGGCGGCGCTCACTGCACTCATCGGCATTCCCCCTCCTATCCCTGTCTCGGGCACCGGATGAAGGCACCAAGAGATGGTGAGGGAGAGACGTTCCGGCCGTGCGCGAAGAACTGCCCCCCGAGCGTCGACGGTGGGCACGCGCACCTCATCAGTTCCCCCGTCAGTACCCGCGCGATTCGGTCGCACAGGTCAAGCAGCGCGCTTGTGACTCCTGATGCTCAAGTGCTCAATCCACCTTGGTGCGTTCGGAGTTGACCGAACAAGACAGGTTCTGGCCAGCACAGTAGAAGGTTTTGTGAAGGCAAACTTCCCTGATTCGCACATCCTGCCCGCGCGCCCTCGTGGACTGGTCCACGCCTCGCGCACAGCGGGTGTGAACGCGGGGCCGCGGGCACGCCTGGGAGCCGCGTAATTCCGGCGCCGGCGGTCCATCCGCCCAGCGCGCTCCCCGAGTTCTCCCCGAGCTGTTCATCAGCCAATGGCCGGTTTCGTATGGGCGGCATGGACGCGCGGAGTTGACCGCGGCCTTACGTGTTGCGTCTTCGAGTGCCCTCTTTCGACCGGGACATGCCCGACCCAAACGCCAGGCCGCGCCACCCCTTCCGGCACCTAGAAATATCTACGAGCATGACTGAGGCCGGACCGGCACCGCGGATCTCCCGGATCCCCGCGGGCCACCGGCCCGTGTCCCGCGTGCGTTCTTCGGGGCGCGCCGACTGTGCCTGGGGTGGCCATGCAGAGCGTCATGTGGAAGCAAGCCGTCGAGTGGCTCGCCGCGGCCGCCACGGACCCCCAGGAGTGCAAGCGGGAGTGGGACTACGGCGCGGGCACGGTCCTCGTGGAGGCCGGGCGCTACTGGGACGTGCTGAGCGTTCCCGACCGGCTCGGCCTGCTCGCCCTGGACTACTTGTGGCGCGACCCGCTGAAGGTGCCAGGCCCCACCCTGGTGGACTGCACGGCGCGCAGAGTGGGCTTCTTCCTGCCACCCGACCCCGTCAGCGAGTGGGTCGGCTTCGGGGTCCGGCACGTCGGCCGTGGTTCCTGGGTCGCCGTACCGCCGCCGTACCGGCCCGCCGGCCGCCTGGAATGGCTCGTCCCGCCGGACGGCACCGGCGCCCTGCACTCCCCCGGCACACTCGAGTCGGCCCTCCGCGAGGCCACGGGCACCCTCGCGGTACTGGCACCGGTCAGCGCGGAGCCGGTGGCACTCGACGGCTGGTGAGGCGGACGCCGGCAGGAGCGGCCGGGGTTCCCGGGACCCGATCGGCCACCAGGCCCGTGTGCCGACCGGGGGCCGAGAGAACTGCGGGAGGGACGACCGGGCCTAGGTGTTGGCCGGGCGTCGGATGGGCGCCGGCAGGAGCGGCCGGGGCACCCGAGTGCCGATCGGCGGTCGCGCGAAGGTCGGCGGAGGCGACCAGACCTGTGTGCCGACCGGGGGTGGGGGTCGGGGGAACTGCGGGAGGGGTGACCGGGCCTGGGTGTTGGCCGGGGGTCGGGAGGGCGCCGGCGGGAGCGGCCGGGGCACCCGAGTGCCGATCGGCGGTCGCGCGAAGGGCGGCGGAGGCGACCAGACCTGTGTGCCGGCCAGGCGTCGGGGGAGCTCCGGCAGAGACGACCGGGACTGTGTGCCGGGCGGCAGCCGGGTGGGTGCCGGTGGGGACGACCGGGCCCAGGTGCGGGCCGGTGTTCCACGCGGGGACCGCGGTCCAGGTCTCGCTCTCGGTCGGCGCGGCGAAGGAGACCCACTGGCCGTCACGGTGCTCCGGGGTGGTGTGGCCCCTCGCCTCCCATTCGGCGACCAGGGCCGCGTAGATCGGCGGATGGCCCGAGTATCCGCTGGTGAGTTCGGCGTACGGCCGGGGCGCGGCGTCGTTCCCGAGCAGGCGCCGCGCCGTCGCAGTGCTGTCCATGCCAGGGCAACGCGACGCCGCGCACCGGTGGTACGCGGGCGGAACCCCGTCCGTCGGGTCGAGTGAACCCGTCACCCGTACGGCGGCACGCGGGGTCCGGACAAACATCCAGTCAGGCGGTCGCCCGTTCAGAGCAGGGCCACTTCCCGGCCAGTCATGCGGAACCCCGGATCCCGGTCCGCCGGTTTCCTCGACCGGGCCCGGCGCATCCGGTAACACTGACCTCACGCGGAGAACCGGTACGACGGCAGGGAGAGGCCATGTCACAGCGCCCTGACCTCCGGCAGCGCAGGACCGTGCTGGAGCACGAGTGGTCCCACTGGGTACCGCGGCTGAGCAACCCCGGCACGCGGCCGGGCGGCAGCGCGGCGTTGCGCCACGAGGTGACCGAGTCCTGGGCGCGTTCGCTGGGCAGTGTGGACCCCGGCCGGGACAGCGCCCCGGTCACCGACGGCGGCCCGGTGCACCAGCGTTGGACGTCCTCACCGCTGTACCGGCCGGTCTCGGGCCTCGCCGGCGAACTGCACAGCATCGCCGAGGACGCCGGGTTCGTCACGGCGGTGACCGACGAGTCCGGCACCATCCTGTGGACCTGCGGCGGCCCGACCATGCGCCGCAAGGCCGAGCGGGTCAACTTCGCGCCGGGCGGCCGGTGGGACGAGCAGGCCATGGGCACCAACGCCCTGTCCCTCGCCCTGCGTACCGGCCGCCCCAGTTCCGTCTTCTCGGCCGAACACCTGGTGTCGGCCCTGCACGGCTGGGTCTGCTACTGCGCCCCCGTGCACGGCCCGGACGGCCGGGTCCTCGGCGTACTGGACCTGTCCACCACCTGGGACCGCTCGCACCCCCTGGCCATGTCCACCGTACGGACGCTGGTGTCCACCATCGAGGCCCGCCTCACGACGGAACAGGCCCGCCCGGCTCAGCCGAGTCAGCAGAGCCAGTTGCGGCTCACCTGCCTGGGCGCCGAACAGGCCGTGCAGGCCGCACAGGAAGGCCGACAACTCTCCCTTCGCCCACGCCAGTTGGAGATCCTCACCCTGCTCGCGCTCGAACCCGACGGCTTCTCCCCTGAGCGGCTGCGCGCCGCCCTGTACGGCGACCGGCAGGTCACCGCGTCCACCTTCAAGGCGGAGATCTCCCACCTGCGCCGCGCCCTCGGCGGCGGCATCGCCCCCCGCCGCTACGCCCTGACGATCCCGGTGTCCTGCGACGCCGCCGACGTCCTGCGCGCGCTGGAGCAGGGCGACACGGACACCGCCCTGCGCCGCTACGGCGGTCCGCTGCTCCCCCGTTCCGAGGCACCCGGCATCGAGGAGTGGCGCACCCGCATCGAAGTGGCCGTACGCGAGGCCGTGCTGGCGAGCACCCGCCCGGACCACGCCCTGCGCTACGGCGAACGGGCCCCGTACGACGCGGAGATCCACGAGCACGCGCTGCGGCTGCTCGGCCCGGACGACACGCGCCGCGCCATCGCCGCCGGCCGGCTGACCACGGCCCTGCGCGACTGACGCGGCGCCAACCTTGCGCCAACCTGGCGGGAGCACAGTGAAGGGCGTCACCCGTCACCGCCCTTCACCGAGGAGAGCCGCCATGGTGTACGCGCAGCCAGGAACCGACGGCAGCATCGTCAACTTCGCCCGGCGCTACGACAACTTCATCGGCGGTGACTTCGTCGCCCCGGTCGAGGGCCGCTATTTCGAGAACCCGAGCCCCGTGACCGGCAAGGTCTTCTGCGAGGTCGCCCGCTCCTCCGCCGCCGACGTCGGCCTCGCCCTGGACGCCGCGCACCGGGCGGCCGACAAGTGGGGCCGCACGTCCACCGCGGAACGCGCGGGCATCCTCAACAGGATCGCGGACCGCCTGGAAGAGCACCTGGAGAAGATCGCGGTCGCCGAGACCTGGGAGAACGGCAAGCCGGTCCGCGAGACCCTGGCCGCCGACATTCCGCTGGCCGTCGACCACTTCCGGTACTTCGCCGGTGTCGTCCGCGCGCAGGAGGGCAGCATCGCGGAGATCGACGCCGACACGGTCGCGTACCACTTCCACGAGCCGCTGGGCGTGGTCGGCCAGATCATTCCGTGGAACTTCCCGATCCTGATGGCCACGTGGAAGCTGGCCCCCGCGCTGGCCGCCGGCAACTGTGTCGTCATCAAACCGGCCGAGCAGACCCCGGTCAGCCTGCTCTACGTCATGGAACTGATCGCGGACCTGCTGCCCCCGGGTGTGGTCAACGTCGTGAACGGCTTCGGCGTCGAGGCGGGCAAGCCGCTGGCCTCCAGCCCGCGCGTGGCGAAGGTGGCGTTCACCGGGGAGACGACGACCGGCCGCCTGATCATGCAGTACGCGAGCGAGAACATCATCCCGGTCACGCTGGAGCTGGGCGGCAAGAGCCCGAACATCTTCCTGCCCGACGTCATGGACGCGGACGACGACTTCCTGGACAAGGCCGTCGAGGGCTTCGTGATGTTCGCCCTCAACCAGGGCGAGGTGTGCACCTGCCCGTCCCGCGCCCTGATCCACTCCTCCATCTACGAGGACTTCATGGCGCGTTGCGTCGCACGCACGCAGGCCATCGTCGGCGGCGACCCCCTGGACCCGGCCACCATGATCGGCGCGCAGGCGAGCAACGACCAGTACGAGAAGATCCTCTCCTACCTCGACATCGGCAGGAAGGAAGGCGCCGAGGTCGTCACGGGCGGAAACCCCCGCGCGGTCCCCGGTCTCGAGGGCGGCTACTACATCGAGCCGACGATCTTCCGCGGCAGCAACGACATGCGGATCTTCCAGGAGGAGATCTTCGGCCCGGTCGTCTCCGTCACGACGTACGACTCCGTCGACGAGGCCCTCAAACTGGCCAACGACACCCTGTACGGCCTGGGCGCCGGCGTCTGGACCCGCGACGGCAACACGGCGTACCGCCTGGGCCGCGAGATCAAGGCGGGCCGGGTATGGACCAACTGCTACCACGCGTACCCGGCGCACGCGGCGTTCGGCGGCTACAAGAAGTCGGGGATCGGCCGCGAGACGCACAAGATGATGCTGGACCACTATCAGCAGACGAAGAACCTCCTCGTGTCGTACTCGCCGAAGAAACTGGGCTTCTTCTAGACGCCAGAAAAGGGCGCCTGACCAGGCAGTCACCTGTCAGGCGCCCTTCCCGGCGTGCATCTAAGTCACGGGGTGAAGTGCAGAGTAACTCCCGATATTTCCCACTGCTATCCCACCTCTGACCAGCTGTTCCGGGGCATTTCCGGGCCAAGGAGGCCCGGCTCACGCGTCCTCTGCACTGCCGTCCTGCCCCTCCCACCTTCGCATCGACTCCTCGATCAGGCTGTTGGCATGGTTCCGCGCCTCGGCCAGAAACGAGAGTCAGTGCAGCCTCACGCGCACGTCCCCATGTGATGCCGTACGCGGAAGGATCGACAGCCCGCCCGGCGACCACCAGGCCCACTCAACTTCCCACTGCGCGCAGGGCACGTACAGAGCGAAACGGTGCGCCAGGCCGTCGCCCGCGGGCGGTCTTGGGAGCCGCCTCGGTCGTCGGTCATCCTCAGCCGCGTCCTCTGGGGGCATACCCTTCGTACGGTGGCAGGCTGACGAGCGTCTCGTCGGCGGAGACGAAGGACCAGCCCGTGGCGTGCGTGGTCTCCGCTTCCCGGAAGGGTCCCGTATTCATCAGCATCTCCATCTCTTCCGGGCGTAATACTTCGTGACCTTCGCCTGGCCCGGCGGTGCTGACGCGTCTCGGTACAGCGAGGCCCGGCTCGCGGCGAGGTGACGGCCCCGGCCGCCGTGCCTGATGCCTGGGTCGCTCGGCGCTGCGTGATGCCGGAGACTCCTGTATGAGGGGCTGCGCATTGGCGCGGGCCTCGGAGAGGGTGACCGGCGTGCTTGAGGTCCCGCTGTGGCTGTGGGGAGCGTTCGCCGCGACGGTGGTGGTGTCGCTGACGGTGGACCTGCTGGCCCACCGCACCGCGCACGTCATCGGCTTCAAGGAGGCCGCTGCCTGGAGCGGCCTGTGGGTGGGCCTCGCCCTGATCTTCGCGGGGGTCGTCTTCCTCGTCCTGGGTACGACGGCCGGCACCGAGTACACCACCGCGTGGCTGCTGGAGAAGAGCCTGTCGGTGGACAACCTCTTCGTCTTCGCGGTGATCTTCGCCTACTTCAAGGTGCCCCGCGCCTACCAGCACCGCGTGCTGTTCTTCGGCGTGATGGGCGCCCTGGTCTTCCGCGGGATCTTCCTCTCCCTCGGCGTCGCCGTGGTCAGCCGCTTCACCGCGGTGCTGTTCGCCTTCGCCGCCATCCTCTTCTACAGCACCTACAAACTCCTCAAAGGCGACGAGGAGACCTTCGATCCCGGCAAGAGCTTCGCCCTGCGCCTGCTCCGCAAGATCGTCCCCGTCCGGGACGAGTACGCCGGCATGAAGTTCTTCGTGAAGGAAGCCGGCAAACGCGTGGCCACCCCGCTCCTCGCGGTGGTCGCCGCGATCGAGGCAGCCGACCTGATCTTCGCCGTCGACAGCGTTCCCGCCGTCCTGGCCGTCAGCGACGACGCCTTCATCGTCTACACCAGCAACGCATTCGCCATCCTGGGCCTGCGAGCCCTGTACTTCATGCTCGCGGGCCTGCTGGACCGCTTCCACTACCTCAACAAAGGGCTCGCGATCATCCTCGGCTTCATCGGCGTCAAGCTCATCCTGCAGGCATCGCACAAGCTGATCAGCCCTAGCATCCCGGAAATCCCCTCACCGATCAGCCTCGCGGTCATCGTCGTCGTCCTGGCCGCATCCGTCACACTCAGCCTGCTACGTCCCGCCCCGCCCCCCTCCGCCGACCAGGAGGAGCCGGCCCCACGACCAGACACGGCCACTGAACCGGGGCCCGCCAGCGGCCCACACGCGGGCGCGGGGCACAGGGACGATCCGCCACGAAGCACGCGCTGACCGCCCAGCAGACCGACCGAATAAGGCAGATTTTCCCTTTTTTACATAAGCAGACCTATTGTTAAAGAATGAGCAAAGCCGAGCAGGGGACCGACCCACGAGGAACGCCTGTGTGCCCGGTCTGCCAGCACTCCCTGGACATGATCATCAAGAAGCGGCACAAGACCCTCGGGATCTTCGTGCCCGTGTGGGCCCCCGGGCCCTGCCACAACCCTGAATGCCCCGAATACCCCAGACAGCCGGAGCTCAAGAGCTCTCCGAAGCGCGATCATCATGCTCAACGCC
Source organism: Streptomyces sp. NPDC056948 (assembly GCF_042674225.1). Taxonomy (NCBI): domain Bacteria; kingdom Bacillati; phylum Actinomycetota; class Actinomycetes; order Kitasatosporales; family Streptomycetaceae; genus Streptomyces; species Streptomyces sp. NPDC056948. Next base: position 3,514 of record NZ_JBHUQX010000242.1, on the reverse strand, counting down.
CATAGGACTGATGCTCATGGACCGACGCACGGCAGAGTCGCAGAAGCGCGTGCGGGCGCCTGATACAGAACGCGACGCCCGTCGTCGGACCACGGACTGTGCGTGATGTCGGCGCCCTCCGTCGCGACCGTCCAGGCTGCTGGAATCCCTCGGCGTCACGGTAAGGCGCCCCGACGCGGCCGCCCACGGGCAACGCTTCCGCACTCCGAACTGGTCCTGGCGCGGATTCTGCAACACCGCCCGCGCCAGCATGCTCGTGATCGGGGACGAGATCATCGAAACCCCGATGGCCTGGCCGTGCCGGTGCTTCGAGACCCACTCCTACCGCCCGATGCTCAAGGACTACTTCCGGCGCGGCGCACGCTGGACCGCGGCGCCGAAGTCACAGCTCACCGACGACCTGTTCCAGCACGGCTATCGCATCCACGGTTGAAGCGGTCGCCGTGCACACCGATGCGGGTCGCCGTGGCGTCGAGGTCGGCCACGTCGTCGGCGGACAGGGCGACCTGTGTCGCGCGGGCGTTCTCCTCCAGGCGTTCGATGCGGCGGGTGCCGGGGATCGGGGCGATCCAGGGGTGCTGGGAGAGGAGCCAGGCCAGGGCGACCTGCCTGGGGGTGGCGTTCTTGGCGCGGGCGAGCGCGGCGACGTGGTCGACCAGGGCCTGGTTGGAGGCGAGGTTGTCCTGGTTGAACCGCGGGATGGTGGAGTGTCTCCTTCGGTGAACGCGGTCGTGGTGTCGACGGTGCCGGTGAGGAAGCCCTTGCCGTCGAGATCAGCGATGCTGATGAACACGGATCCCTTACGCGAGCTGGAGGCGAAGGAACCCAGTACGCGCTCGGCCTCAACGCGGTAATAGACCGCCACCAGCAGCATCCGATCCGCCAGCGGCAGGCACCACGGCCGCCCGCCCCCAGGACCGTTGCCGCATCGCTCCCGCACCGCCCGTAACAAGCCTTCGAACTGCCGCATCCGCAGGCCTGTGAACGTCTCCACCCACAACGGATCAGCCCTCAACACCCCACGCATAACGGGTAAATGGCCAGATCAGAGCCTTCTGCAACACGCCCTGACCCAAGGTCCAAGACCGTGGCGAGTACGCCACCACCCGCGCGGTGCCGGCCACCCCATCTGGTCGGTGCCCGCCGCCGAGCTGATCAAGTTCGACATCGGGACCACCCTCGTTGCCCCTGCGCAGCCTCCGCTAGGCAGGGTGTTCCTTGGCCCCAGTGTTGGGCGTGCACGCGGGGGCGGCGGAGGGAGACGATGAGAAGGCCGGGACACGGAGGCGGGCACATCGCCCGATGCGGCAGACGCCATTCCAAGATGGCGGCCGGAAGGAGCCTGGATCATGGGTGCGACCGAACCCTTCCGAGATGATCCCGGCAGGTCTGGTGTGGTTCCGTCCAAACCGGGTGGCCTGCTGGATGTGCTGAACGTGGCCGCTGTCCTCCTCGATGCCGAGGGCAGGATCGATCTCTGGAGCCCGCAGGCCGAGATCCTTTTCGGCTACAGCGCCGAGGAGGCCCTGGGCCAGTACGCCGGCCAGCTGCTGATCGACAAGGAGCACTTGGAAACAGTGCTGGCAATGTTGGCCCACGTCATGCGGGATGGCGAGAGCTGGGCGGGGGTCTTCCCCATCCGGCGCAAGGACGGCAGCACGCGCATCGTGGAGTTTCGCAATATGCGGCTGCAGGACGACCAGCGCGACTATTGGGCGCTGGGTCTGGCCACGGACCAGGGAACGCTGCGGCAGGTGGAGCGGAGCTTGTCTCTGTCCGCCCAGCTGGTGTCCCAGTCACCGATCGGGCTGGGCATGCTGGACACCGACCTGCAATACATTTCCGTCAACCCGGCGGAGGAACGGATGAACGGCGTGCCGGCCGCCGAGCATGTCGGCCGCCACGTCAACGAGGTGCTGCCTTTCCTGGACGAGTCCTTCGAAGCGGCCATGCGCGAAGTCCTGGCCACCGGCGTTCCGGTCCTGGACCAGTACACGGTGGGTCGCACGGCGGCTGATCCGGACAGCGATCACGCCTGGTCGGTCTCGTTCTACCGGCTCGAAGCGCCCAACGGGAAGGTACTGGGAGTGGCGACCTCCAGTGTCGACGTCACCGACCGGCACCGCGCTGTCGAAGAGCAGCGCCGCACCGCCCTCACCCTGCAGCGCAGCCTGCTGCCCCACCCTCCTCCACAGCGACCTGGCCTCGACGTCGCCTTCCGCTACCGCCCCGCTCAGGCGACGATCGAGATCGGCGGCGACTGGTTCGACGTCATTCCCCTGGCCGGCGACAAGACCGCCCTCGTCGTCGGCGACGTCATGGGCAGCGGAGTCTCCGCCGCAGCCGCCATGGGACAGCTACGCACCGCCACCAGGACCCTGGCTGACCTCGATCTCCCCCCGGCCCAGGTCCTGCACCACCTCGACCACATCACCGACGGCATCGACACAATCGCAACGTGTGTCTACGCCGTCTACAACCCCTATGCCGCACAGTGCCACGTAGCACTTGCCGGCCACCTGCCGCCCGCCGTCCTGCGCGCGGACGGCACCCATCAGCTACTCGACCTGCCCACCGGCGCGCCCTTGGGCGGCTGCGGCATCGCCTTCGACTCCACCTCCATCGACTTCGGCCCAGGCGACCAGCTCGTCCTGTACACCGACGGCCTCGTCGAGACTCGCGATCAGCCGATCGACACACGCCTGGAGGCCCTCGTCGACGTTCTCGAGGACCCCTGCCGCTCGCTGGACGCCACCTGCGACCGGCTCCTGAACACCCTGCGCGCCGAAGGCGACCACGACGACGTGGCACTGCTCATCGCCCGGGCCGGTCAGAGCCCGATAGACGGAGGCGATCAGCAGGGTATGAGGCCGACTGCACCGAGCCGGTCACCGGGTAGCTGAGCGCCTGCGCTGACCTCGACACCCGGTGGTCAGAGGGGGCAGCGCCTGCTCGACAGTGGAGTGGCAGGCGACGACGGCGTCTCGGTCGACGAGCTCGATAACCCGCCTCCGCGGCCAGGCTCAACCACCCCTCGGCGACGCTGAGTGCCTGTTTGAGTCGGTCAGGCCGTACGCGAGGGCTGCGGACGGGTCGACTGGATCGCCATGTAACCGGAGGTGAGCGAGTTCGCCCAACATCGAGAAGGTCCAGGACCCGGAGAGCAAGACACTCTCCGGCTGGCTGACCTCCTGGGGCGAGGAAGTGCCCGCCGAGGGCGCCTTGGACCACCCCATGCACGGCACGGGCGACATGATGACAGCCGATGGAACGGCCGAGCTCAAGAACGCCTCCGGCAAGGCATTTGACACCGCCTTCATGGAGATGATGATCAAGCATTGCGAAGGCGCGGTCGAGATGCCGAAGACCGAGCAGGCCGACGGCGCCTACGGGCCGGCCACCAAGATGGCCGGCCAGATCATCACCTCGCAGAGCGGGGAGATCGAGAAGATGAACAAGCTGCTCGGCAAGAACTGATCCCACGGCGGGCGCGGGGCTGGCACCAGTGGTGCCC
>NZ_JBHUQX010000241.1:0-14479 GCF_042674225.1 Streptomyces sp. NPDC056948 | reverse complement strand
ACCTTTCTCGTCCGGGTGATCCTTCCGCACAGGCGTGAGGCGCCCCCCGCAGCACCACTACACTGCTGCATATATACGCGTCAGGCTCACAGCGTCGTGCGTCTTCCACGCGGCTAGCCCCTCCACCGCCTGCGGCCGTCGGGACGGCCGTCCGCAGCACTGGACTTGTGAGGACTCACGTGAGCTCGAAACCCGTCGTACTCATCGCTGAAGAGCTGTCGCCCGCCACCGTCGACGCGCTTGGCCCGGATTTCGAGATCCGGCAGTGCAACGGCGGGGACCGAGCCGAGCTGCTCCCGGCCATCGCCGATGTCGACGCGATCCTGATCCGCTCGGCCACCAAGGTCGACGCCGAGGCGATCGCCGCCGCGAAGAAGCTCAAGGTCGTCGCGCGAGCCGGCGTCGGCCTGGACAATGTGGACGTCTCCGCCGCCACCAAGGCCGGCGTGATGGTCGTCAACGCCCCCACCTCGAACATCGTGACCGCCGCCGAACTCGCCTGCGGTCTGCTGCTCGCCACCGCCCGCAACATCCCGCAGGCCAACGCCGCGCTGAAGAACAGCGAGTGGAAGCGCAGCAAGTACACGGGCGTCGAGCTGGCCGAGAAGACCCTCGGTGTCGTCGGCCTCGGCCGTATCGGTGCCCTCGTCGCCCAGCGCATGTCCGCCTTCGGCATGAAGGTCGTCGCCTACGACCCCTATGTGCAGCCGGCCCGCGCCGCGCAGATGGGCGTCAAGGTGCTGTCGCTGGACGAGCTGCTCGAGGTCTCCGACTTCATCACCGTCCACCTCCCCAAGACGCCCGAGACCCTCGGTCTGATCGGCGACGAGGCGCTGCGCAAGGTCAAGCCGAGCGTGCGCATCGTCAACGCCGCGCGCGGCGGGATCGTCGACGAGGAGGCGCTGTACTCCGCCCTCAAGGAGGGCCGGGTCGCCGGTGCCGGTCTCGACGTGTACGCCAAGGAGCCGTGCACCGACTCCCCGCTCTTCGAGTTCGACCAGGTCGTCGCCACCCCGCACCTCGGTGCCTCCACCGATGAGGCGCAGGAGAAGGCCGGTATCGCCGTCGCCCGCTCGGTGCGCCTCGCCCTCGCCGGTGAGCTCGTGCCGGACGCGGTGAACGTGCAGGGCGGCGTCATCGCCGAGGACGTCAAGCCGGGTCTGCCGCTCGCCGAGCGTCTCGGCCGGATCTTCACCGCGCTCGCCGGTGAGGTCGCGGTCCGCCTCGACGTCGAGGTGTACGGCGAGATCACCCAGCACGATGTGAAGGTGCTGGAGCTCTCCGCCCTCAAGGGTGTCTTCGAGGACGTCGTCGACGAGACGGTGTCCTACGTGAACGCGCCGCTGTTCGCGCAGGAGCGCGGGGTCGAGGTGCGCCTGACCACCAGCTCCGAGGCGTCCGAGCACCGTAACGTCGTCACCGTGCGCGGCACGCTCGCCGACGGCGAGGAGGTGTCGGTCTCCGGCACGCTGGCCGGCCCGAAGCACCTCCAGAAGATCGTCGCGGTCGGGGAGTACGACGTCGACCTGGCGCTCGCCGAGCACATGGTCGTGCTGCGGTACGAGGACCGTCCGGGTGTCGTCGGCACCGTGGGCCGCATCCTCGGCGAGGCGGGCATCAACATCGCCGGCATGCAGGTGTCGCGGGCCGTGGCCGGCGGCGAGGCGCTGGCGGTGCTGACCGTGGACGACACGGTGACCGCCGGGGTGCTGGCCGAGGTGGCGGCGGAGATCGGTACGACCTCCGCTCGTTCCGTGAACCTGGTCTGACCTTTCCTCACACGCCGGACGGGCTGAGCTGATCAGCCTGTCCGGCGTTTTTCTGTTCGGGGATCCGCCGCAACGTCACCGTGGCAGCCACCGCCGCTCCCACCAGCAGCACCGCGCTCGTGATCGCCGCCGCGTGCATACCGCTGGTGAAGGCCTCGCGTGCCGCCGTCGCCAGGGCGTCTCCCGCGCGCCCCGGCAGCCGGTCGGCGACGGCCAGGGCGCCGCCCAGGGTCTCGCGGGCCGGGGCGGGCGCCGAGGCCGGGATCTCGTGGCGGTAGACGGCCGTACCGATGGAGCCCAGGAACGCCATGCTCAGCGCGCCGCCGAACTCCGTGCCCGTCTCCAGCAGGGACGAGGCCGCGCCCGCCTTCTCCATCGGGGCCGCGCTCAGGGCCAGGTCGGCCACCTGGGACATGACGACGACGACGCCGCAGGCCAGGACGGCGCACGCGGCCAGCAGCAGCCAGAGCGAGTCCGTGCCGGCCAGGGCCAGCAGCACGTAGCCGCACGCGGTGACCGCGAAGCCTCCGCCGACGACGTAGGCGCGGGGAACGCCCCGCTGTACGAGCTGCGCGCCGACCACGGCCGCCAGTCCGATGGGCACCGACGGCAGCAGGCTCCACAGCGCCGCCTCCAGGGGACTCTTGTCCAGGACCGACTGGATGTACTGGGTCGTGAAGTAGGCCGAGCCCATCATGCCGAAGGCGGCGACGAGGTTGAGGACGAGGGCCGGGCTGAAGCCGCGGGCCCGGAACAGCTCCGGTGAGATCAGCGGGGACACCGCCGTGCGCTGGCGGTGGACGAACAGCGCGGCGAAGAGCAGGCCGGCCGTCACCGACATGGCGTACCGCACGTTCCAGCCCTCCGACGCGAGCTCCTTCAGGCCGTAGATCACCGGGAGCACCGCCGCCATCGAGAGGGGAACGCTCAGCCGGTCGAAGCGGCCGGGGCGCGGGTTCTTCGACTCGGGCAGCAGGACGGGCCCCAGGACCAGGAGCAGCGCCATCGCGGGCAGATTGACCAGGAAGACCGAGCCCCACCAGAAGTGCTCGACGAGCACACCGCTCATCACCGAGCCGAGCGCGATGCCGGCCGTCATCACGCCCGACCACAGACCGATCGCCTTGGTGCGCTGCGCGGGGTCGGTGAACATCGTGCGCACCAGCGCCATCGTCGACGGCATCAGCGTCGCGCCGCCGATGCCTAGGACCGCGCGGGCGGCGATCAGGGTCTCGGCGCTGTTCGCGTAGGCCGCCACGAGGGAGGCCGTGCCGAAGGCGGCGGCGCCGAACAGCAGGAGCCTGCGGCGGCCGATGCGGTCGCCCAGGGACCCCATCGTCATCAGCAGGCCGGCCAGGACGAAGCCGTAGATGTCGAAGATCCAGAGCTGTTGGGTGGCGCTCGGTTCCAAGTCCGCGCTGATCGCGGGGATCGCGAAGTACAGGACGGAGACGTCCATCGAGACCAGCAGCAACGGCAGCATCAGCACGCCGAGCGCTGTCCATTCGCGGCGGCCTGCGCGGGCCGGAGGGGTGGGGTTCGTTGTCATGGGCTGGACTGTACGAGCGTATTAAACGCTTGTCTAGTACGTTTGTTTAATACGTTCGTGTGGGACGTGCGTATGGGACGCGTGTATGGGACGAGTGTATGGACTCCGGGGTAGGGTGACGTGCCATGGGACACCGTGAGGATCTGCTCGAAGGCGCCCAGCGCTGCCTGCTGGCCAAGGGCTTCCTGCGCACGACCGCGCGCGACATCGTCAAGGAGTCGGGGACCAACCTGGCGTCGATCGGCTACCACTACGGCTCGAAGGACGCGCTGCTGGCGCAGGCGTACATCGGGATGGTGGAGGGGATGTCCGGCGCCTTCGAGGGCGGGGGCGAGCTGGGCGGGGAGCCGGGGTCGCTGGAGCGGTTCACGGAGGTGTGGGCGAACATCATCGGCACCATGCGGGACCCTGGTTCGATGTGGCGCCTCAGCATGGAGATCGTGGCCATGGGGGACCAGTTGCCGGAGGTGCGGGAGCATCTCGCGCGGGCCCAGCGGGAAGGCGCGCGCGGCATCGTCACGCTCTTCCACGGCGGGCGCGAGGAGGATGTCCCCGAGGAGCGGGTGGACACCCTCGGCTACTTCTATCTGACCCTGATGATGGGCCTCATGGCGCAGTGGACGTTCGATCCGAAGAGCGCGCCCGAGGCCGGGCAGCTCGCCGAGGGGATCCGCCAGGTGATCGAGGGCGCTACCCCGAAGTGACCGCGAGGCGTCCCTCGCGCATCTCGATCACCCGGTCCGCGAAGTGCCGTACGACCGCCCGGTCGTGGCAGATGAACAGGTAGCCGAGGCCCAGGTCGTCCTGGAGTTCGGCGAGCAGGTTCAGCACGCCCGCCCGCACCGACGGGTCGAGCGACGACACCGGCTCGTCCAGGACCAGCAGGCGTGGGTCGCAGGCCAGGGCGCGGGCGATGCCGGCGCGCTGGCACTGGCCGCCGGAGAGTTCGTGCGGCCGGCGGTCGCCGTACGCGGGGTCGAGACCGACCCGGTCGAGGAGTTGGTCGACGCGGGCGGGCCCGTCGGCGGGGTGCCAGCGGCCCTGGACCCTCAGCGGTTCGGCGATGGCGTCCCGAATACGGTGGCGGGGGCTCAGCGAGCCGTACGGGTCCTGGAAGACGGGCTGCATGCGGGGACGCAGCGGACGCAGTTCGCGTTCCGAGAGGGACGTCAACTCCCGCCCCTCGAAATGGACTTCCCCGCCGGCCGGGCGGCGTAGCTGGAGCACCGCCAGGGCTGTGGAGGACTTGCCGCAGCCGGACGGGCCGTTCAGGGCGAGGGTCTCGCCCGCGGCCAGGGAGAAGGAGACGCCGTCCACGGCGGTGACCGGGCCGTAGCGGACGACCAGGTCGCGGACGTCGAGCAGGGGACCGGTCATGCCGGCTGTCCTTCCGTCAGGAACAACTCGGTCGCGGGGTGGGGGAGTTCCTCCCAGCGGTGGCAGGCGACCAGACGTCCGGCGGCCTGCCGGGGCTCCGGTTCCGCCGTGTGGCAGGGGTCCGCAGCGAGCGGGCAGCGTGGCGCGAAGGCGCAGCCCGGCGGGAGCGTGCCCGGGGCGGGCGGGGTGCCGCGCAGGGCGGGGAGCCGGCGGCCCGGGGGAGCGTGCTGCGGGAGGGACGCCAGCAGACCTGCCGTGTAGGGGGCGCGGGGACGGGCCAGCACCTCGTCCGCGGGGCCGAGTTCGGTGAGGCGTCCGGCGTACATGACCAGCATCCGGTCCGCGTGGCCCGCTACGGCGTCCATGTCGTGGGTGACCAGGACCAGCGCGGCGCCGACCGCCTCCCGCTGCTCGGCGAGCAGCCGCAGCACCTGGTCGCGGCGTTCCTCGTCGAGGGCGGTGGTGGGCTCGTCGGCGACCACGAGGTCGGGTTCGTTGATCGTGGCCATGGCGATCACGGCGCGCTGCCGCATGCCGCCGGAGTACTCGTGCGGATACGCCCGCGCCTTGCGTGCCGCGTCCGGGATGCCGACTCGGTCCAGGGCCGCGACCGCCCGGGCCCGGGCCTCCTTGCGGGAGAGCCCGGCCACCGACCGTACGGCGGCGGCGAGTTGATCGCCGACCGGGTGCACGGGGGAGAGCGCGGACAGGGCGTCCTGAGGGATGAGGGAGATGCGGCGGCCGCGGTGGGCCGAGAGGTCCGGGGCGATCGTCCCGCAGGTGGTCGCGCCGCGTGGCGCCATGCCGAGGAGCGCGCGGGCCGTGAGGGACTTGCCCGCCCCCGACTCGCCGACGATCGCCAGGACTTCACGCGGCAGCACGTCGAAGGACAGGCCGCGCACGGCCTCGACCCCGTCGAAGGCGATCCGCAGCTCGCGCACCGACAGCAGTGGCTCAGACTCCAACGGGGGCCTCCTTCTTCTCGGCCTTGACCGGAGCCGGGGTGGCTCGCCGTACCCTCCGGCCCTGGGTGAGCGCCGCGCCCGACACCGCGAGACCCGCCAGCAGGGCCAGGGCCACCGCCGGGGCGAGGGCCGCCCACGGGGCGCGTTCCACATAGGCCCGGGACTCCTCCAGCAGCAGGCCCCACTCGGGGGCGGGCGGCTGGGCGCCCAGGCCCAGGAAGCCGAGGGAGGCCAGGGCCAGGGCGATGCCCGGCAGCCGCAGCAGGGCATGGCGGGCGACCGGGGCGGCGACGGACGGCAGGACATGCCGGGTGAGGATCCAGAACGGGCTTGCCCCGATGGCCCGTTGGGCGGTGAGGAACGCCGACGCCCGTACCTCCTGCACCAGGGCCGCCGCATGCGCGGACAGGGCCGGCCAGGAGATCAGCGCGACCGCCAGGGCCGCCCCGCCGGTGCCGGGCCCGACGGCCGCCGCGACCAGGATGCCGACGATCACCGGGGGCAGGGCGTTGGCGATGTCCGACGCGCCCGCCGCGATCCCCGGCACGAAGCCCAGCACGAGCGCGATCAGCAGGCCCAGCAGACAGACCGCCGCCGCCGTGCCGACCGTCGAGGCGGCACCGTGACCGAGCCGGGCCAGCACATCACGGCCGAGACCGTCGGTGCCGAGCGGATGCGACCAGGAGGGCGCGGCCAGACGGACGGTGGTGTCCACGGTGTACGGGTCGCGCAGCAGGCCCCAGCCGATCGTGAGCAGCAGGACGGCGGCCAGTGCCACCGGGACCGCCGGATGCGCGCGGACCGGGCGGGCCGGCGGCAGCGTCAGCCCGGCGTCCCGCAGCGCGGGCCCCAGCAGCCGGCGCCGTACGCCCGCCGCCATCGCGCCCGCGACCAGCCCGAGCAGCAGCAGCGCGAGGACCGAGCCCTGGAGCAGCGGAAGGTCCTGCGACCTGGCAGCGCCGAGGGCCGTACGGCCGATGCCCGGCACCGAGAACACCGTCTCCACGGCCACCGCGCCGCCCGTCAGACCGACGGCGACCATCCCGAACTGCGGGACCAGCGGCGGCAGAACGCGTCGCAGCGCCGCCCCCGCGATCCGCGCCCGGCTCACCCCGGCGCCCCGCCACAGCTCGGCCCACCGCTCGTCCAGCACGGCGGGCAGCGCGTCCGCCACCAGCCGCCCGAGCAGCCCGCCCGCCGGCACGCCGAGGGCGAGCGCGGGCAGCACCAGGTACTCGGCGCTCTGCCAGCCGGACGTCGGCAGCCATCCGAGCCACACCCCGAACACCAGCAGCACCACGGTGGCCAGCAGAAACTCGGGTACGGCGGCCAGCATCGCGGCGAACGCCCCGGCCGAGCCGCGCCCGCGCACCAGCACCGGCGCCACCAGCGCGGCGGCCAGCAGCACCGCCACGCCGAGCGCCGCGCCCATCAGCCCCAGCGACACCTGGAGCCCGGCGACCACGGAGGGCAGGACGTCGTGGCCCGACACCCAGGAGGTGCCGAAGTCGCCGTGCAGCAGGTCGGCGGCCCACCGTCCGAGCAGGGACAGCGGACCGGCGTCCAGGCCGAGGTCCCGGCGGATCGCGGCCAGGGCCTCCTCGGTCGCCTCCTGCTCGGCCGACCGGGCGCGCAGCACGGTGAGCGCCGGGTCGCGGCGGGAGAGCCAGGGCAGCAGGCCGACGACGGCCAGGACGGCGAGGAGACCGAGGCAGCGGGTCAGCCCGGCCGTGTTCTTGGGGACGGACCTCACTTGACGTAGGTGTCCGCGGTCACGAGTTCCCGCTCACGCGGGTCGTGCGCGGCGTTCACGACCCCGGCGGCATCGCCCTGGATCACGCGCTCGTGGAGCATCGGGACGGCCGCGTCAGCGGCCAGGACGGCGGCCTCGGCCTCGACGGCAGCCTTGCGGCGGGCATCGCCGACCCGGGTGTCGGAGGCCTTCTTCAGTGCCTTGTCGACCTCGGGGTCCGCGAAGTGCGAGAGGTTGAAGGTGCCCTTGGAGGCGAAGTCGCTGTAGAGATACGCGGCCGGGTCGCCGGAGTCGAGGACGGTGGCGCGGGAGAGGACGAAGGCGTCGAAGCGGCCCGCGAGCGCGTCGGACTCGATGTTCGCGTACTCGCGTACGTCCAGCTTCACCTTGAACCCGGCCTTCTGGAGCTGCTGTTGCAGCGCGGCCGCGACCTCGGGCATCTCGGAGCGGTCGGTGTACGTGCCGATGGTGACGGTCTTGCCGGCCGGGTCGCCGGGCTCGGCGCGCTCGACCGGTGCGCGCAGATCGGCGGCCCAGGGCAGGGCGGGTCCGAGCAGGCCCTCGGCGACATCGGCTCGGCCCTCGTACACGCCCTTCACGATCGACTCGGCGTCGATCGCCTCCCGGGCCGCCGCCCGGATCGAGGGATCCTCGAAGGCGCCCTTCCCGGTGTTGAGGTAGAGGGTGTTGGTGCGCGGCATCGGGACCTCGGTGACCAGGTCCTGGTCGAGGACGGCGGCCTGCGAGACGGGGATCGCCTCGACGATGTCGGCCTCGCCGCTGCGCAGCGCCGCCGCGCGGGCGGTGCCGTCCGGGACGAACTTCACGTCGATGCCGGGGGATTCGGCCTTCCCGCCCCAGTAGCCGTCGTAGCGGTCGAGGGTGGCGGATGAGGTGCCGTCGACCTTCGTCAGCTCGAAGGGACCGGTGCCGGCGCCGACGGGGTCGACCGTCTTCCCCCGGTAGGCCTTCGCCGCCAGGATCGCGAGCTGCGGGGAGCTGAGTCGCTGCGGGACCAGGGGGTCCTCGGCGGCGGTGGTGACGGTGACCTGGTCGCCGTCCGCCTTCGCGGTCAGGTCGACGCCGTCGAGGATGCGGGGCTTGGGGGAGGCGGTGGCGGCCTTCGTGAGGGCCTGGACGACGGCTTCGGGGGTGAGCTTCGTGCCGTCGTGGAAGGTGACGCCCTCGCGGAGGGTGAAGGTCCAACTCTTCCCGGACTGCTGCCACTCGGTGGCGAGCGCGGGCCGGGCGTCGCCCTCGGCGTCCAGCTTCACGAGCGTCTCGGCGGTCGACCAGCGCGACAGCTTGAACGCGTCGTCGGAGAGCGGGGAGAGGCCGGAACGGGGTGGCTGGAGCATGGCGACGCGTATGCGTTTGCCTCCGGGCCCGGAGTCGTCCGTGGCCTGCTGGGTGCCGGTGAAGCAGCCGGTGAGCAGGACGGAAGCCGCAGCGACGGCGGTGAGGGGGGCGAGACGAGCGGGGACGCGCACGGGACACCTCGGTCAAGGCCTGGTCAATGATTGAATGTGCCACGACCGTAGCATGATGATAATCGTTTTCAGAAGTGTGCTCTGTCGTCGATGTCAGAGCACCAGAGGTCAGGGCATCGGGCGGAAGTACTTCCGCAGTGCCCAGGCCGCGAGGTGCCGGCCGGTGGCGCTGCCCACCTCGTCCGCCGTCCGGGTGTGGATCCCGCCCCAGACCCGGGCGTCAACGACGTCCCGTTCGTACTCGTGGGCATGGCGGTAGTGGCGCGACGTGCCGGTGCCGGCCGACGGGATGTGCAGGTCGACGCGGGAGGTGCCGAGGATCCCGCTCAGCATGCGCATCAGCGCGCCGCCCATGGTGGCGTGGCCGCTCAGGTAGTCGGGATGTGACGGGGTGACGAGCAGCGGCTCCCAGTTCCGGTTCGCCCGGGTCGCCGGGTTGCCGTCCGTGTCCGCTTCCCGGATGGCGGTGACCGGTCGCCACGTGCCGTAGTGGAGTTTGGCGTCCCAGGCGGTGATGACCGCGTCCGCCTGGGACGTGTTGGCCGCCGCGTACAGGCGCGCCGTCTCGGCGATGTCCAACCCGTGCCGGGTGGCGTGGTCCCCCAGGGCCGCTTGCAGGTCCGGAGCGACGAAGAAGTGCGCGGTGTCCGTCTGTTCGGGCGTCCGGTGTGAGCCGGTCCGTCCTCCGTAGTGCGCCAGTTCGCCGAGGTCCTTCGCGTACCGGGCCGAGCGGAGCCCCGGCGGCGGGCCCGGGCGGAACTGGTGCGGGGAGTCCAGCAGCAGCGGCCGGACCCTGCCGATCCAGGCGGTGGTGAAGGGCTCGTGTCCGGGAGGGGTGGGGCGCCAGATTCCGGGCCGTGGGTGCGAGGGGAAGGGCACGGTCGCGCCGCGACCGTCACCGCGGCGGAGGTCGATGATGCGGGCGGCGGCGCGCTTGCCGAACGCGACGCCCTCGTCCTCGGCCCTGCCGTCGGGGATCTTCGTGAGGGAGCCGGTCAGGGCGGCGTCCAACCGGGCGGCGGCCCCGGGGAAGTGATGGCGCAGCACCTGGTGCGCGGCCGAGGCGGCAGCCGCCTCTGACGAAGCCGTGCGAGGCGCCCGCTCGTCCCACTTGTACGGGGCGAAGCGGCCCTCGACGCCGACGACGGCGTTGTAGACGGCGGTGGAGACGTACGCCTCCAGGATGAACAACTCGGGCGGAGACGGGCGGGCCTCGGTCTTGATGGTGGCATCCGCCGTGCGCATCCACTCGACGACGAGTGCGGCGTCGTGATCGCCCTGGCCGTCGTGCTCGGCCCCGGACACCACTCGCGCGGCACGGCCGGGCCCGGCACTCGCCTGGGCGCACGGCAGCGCGAGCGCGAGCGCCCCGCAGGCCAGCCCCGCCACCGCCGTTCGCGTCGACCAGGCGCGTCGGTTCCGCACGTGCACTCCTCCGAGTCGATGGCACACCAGGAGAACCGTGACCGTGGGAGGCGCCGGACGACACGGGTCCGTGCTGAGCACCGCCCGATCGGGCGATGGGTCTCACCTGGAAGGTCCCATGGCGTCGCCGCGCGCGAGCCGAGCCCCTTTCAGCGCCATGTGCAGCAGCAGCCGGTCCTCGCCGTCGTCCAGGTCCAGGCCGGTCAGCTTCTCGATCCGGGACAGGCGGTAGTACAGGGTCTGGCGGTGGATGCCCAGCTCGGCGGCGGCCCGGGCGGCCTGGCCGGCGCAGTCGAGGTAGATCTCGGCGGTACGGGCGAGTTCCCGGTGCACCGGGAAGAGCAGGGCGTGGACGACGGGGTCGCGGGCCACGTCCGGCGGCAGCGCGGTGAGCAGCCGGAACGGACCGATCGCCGCCCACTGCGCGACCGGACCCAGCCGGGCCTCGGCCAGCGCCGCCCGAGCCGCCGCGGACGCTTCCCACCAGGCGGTGCCCAGCTCCGCGAGGCCGGAGCGGGGGGTGGCGAGGCCGGCGGCGGGGCCGGCAGGCCCGTGGGCGGAGGTACTCGCTTGCCTGGACCCGGCCCCGGCGGAGGAAGCGCCGCCGCCCGCCCGCTCCAGCAGCCGCGCCGCCGCCGTGGTCGCCGGAGTCAGTACGTCCGTCGAGCGCAGGCGGATCAGCAGGGCCACGCACTGGGCCGACGCCCCCCACGGCAGCGTGCACAGGGCTGTCGCGCCCGGCATCGTGCGGACCGAGGGGGCGTCGTCGGGGTCGGCCGTGGGCCAGGGGGCCACGCAGACCACCGTGTGCAGACCGTCGGCGCGGGAGCCGAGGGCGGTGCGGAGTTCCGCTATGGCCATGTCGCGCTGCCAGTCGCGTTCCGCGGTGAGGACGGCTCGCAGTTCGCGGCTGAGGTCGGCACCGTGCTGGGCCTCGTCCGCGAGCAGTGCCCCGATCCGGGTCGTGACCTCCATGGCGGCGGAGAGCTGGCGTTCGCTCGGGCCGGGATCGTCGTCCAGGAGCCAGATGTAGCCGTGGACCACGCCCCGGTGGCGGACGGGGAGGCAGATCCGGCCCCGGTTGACCCCCGCCTCCGGCGTCGGCGGGATGCGCACCGGGCCGGTCGCACGCGTGATCCCGAAGCCCTCGAACCACGCCCGGACGGCCGTGGTCGAACGGCGGGTGAGGATCGAACGGGTGCGCACCGGATCCAGGGCCGACGGATCGAGGTCGCCCTCACTGTCGTACGCCCCGAAGGTGATCAGCTCGAAGTCCCGGTTCTCCAGTGTCGCGGGCGCGCCGAGCAGCTCCGAGATCTCGTCGACCAGCTCCTCGTAGTCGCCCCGGTGTTCCGACGTCATGCGGGCATTGTCCCCCACCAACCAAGGCCCTTCATACATCTGTCTGAGATCTGCGGCACGGATGCGTGACAACTGTCGATGGCCGACGATCGAAGGGATCCTTAGGTTTCACGGTGGTTCTCCGTGCCGTACCCGAAGCGTCATCCGCCCGGGGTCCGGCCATCCGTTTGGTTGTGCTCTGGAGGTGCCCCGTGCTGGGTCCCGTGATTCTCGCCGCGTCTCGCAGCGACCGGATGCGACGCCTGATCTCGGCGGCCCCGGTGACCAAGCAGGTCGTCGACCGCTTCATCCCGGGTGAAGGCGTCGACGACATCGTCCCGGTGGTCCGGGAGCTTGCCGACCGGGGTCTGGAGCTGACGATGGACGTCGTCGGCGAGGACATCACCAACCCCGCGCAGGCCGCCGCGGCCAGGGACGCCTATCTGGAGCTGATCGACCGCCTCAAGCCGCTGGAACTCGGCACCCGCGCCGAGATGTCGGTGAAGCTGTCGATGTTCGGGCAAGCGCTGGAAGACGGCCACGAGCTGGCCCTGAAGAACGTCCGCCCGGTCGTCGAGGCCGCCGCCGAGATCGGCACCACGGTCACTCTGGACGCCGAGGACCACACCACCCTCGACTCGATGCTCGCCATCCACGAAGAGCTGCGGAAGGACTTCCCGCAGACCGGCTGCGTCATCCAGGCCTACCTCTTCCGCACCGAGGCCGACGCCCGCCGCCTCGCCGCCAACGGCAGCCGGGTGCGCCTGGTCAAGGGCGCGTACAAGGAGCCCGCCTCGGTCGCGTACCAGGACAAACACGAGATCGATCGGGCATACGTGCGGATTCTCGGTACGTTGATGGAGGGGACGGGGTACCCGATGATCGGGTCCCACGACCCGCGCCTGATCGCCATCAGCCAGGAGCTCGCCCACCGCGCCGGGCGCAAGCTGGACGAGTACGAGTTCCAGATGCTCTACGGCATCCGCAGCGACGAGCAGTCGCGCCTCGCCGCTGAGGGCCACCGCATGCGCGTGTACACGGCCTACGGCACCGACTGGTACGGCTACTTCATGCGCCGGCTCGCCGAGAAACCGGCCAACCTGCGGTTCTTCGCACGATCGATGCTCACCAAGGGCTGACCGACACACCGCTCAGTAAGGAGTTAGGGAAAACATGGACGCTGTAACCCAGGTGCCCACACCCGTCAACGAGCCGGTGCACGGCTACGCCCCCGGCTCGCCCGAGCGTGCCCGGCTCGAGGCCAGGCTGAAGGAGCTGGCCGACAACCCCGTCGACCTGCCCTGCACCATCGGCGGCGAGAAGCGGCTGGGCGGCGGCGAGGCCTTCCAGGTCGTGCAGCCGCACAACCACCAGGCCGTGCTGGGCACGTACCGCAACGCCACCCAGCAGGACGCCCAGGACGCCATCGACGCGGCCCTGACCGCCGCGCCCGCCTGGCGTGCCCTGTCCTTCGACGACCGCGCCGCGATCATCCTGCGCGCCGCCGAGTTGCTGTCCGGCCCCTGGCGCGAGACGCTCGCCGCCTCCACCATGCTCGGCCAGTCCAAGACCGCCCAGCAGGCCGAGATCGACACGCCCTGTGAGCTGATCGACTTCTGGCGCTTCAACGTCGCCTACGCCCGCGACCTGCTGGCCGAGCAGCCCCCGGCGAACTCCCCGGGCGTGTGGAACCGTCTGGACCACCGCCCGCTGGAGGGCTTCGTCTACGCGGTCACGCCCTTCAACTTCACCGCCATCGCGGGCAACCTCCCGACGGCCCCCGCCCTCATGGGCAACGTCGTCGTCTGGAAACCGTCCCCGACGCAGACCCACGCCGCCGTGCTGCTCATGCAGCTCCTGGAGGAGGCCGGTCTGCCCAAGGGCGTCATCAACCTCGTCACCGGTGACGGCATCGAGGTCTCGAAGGTCGCCCTGGAGCACCGCGACCTCGCGGGCATCCACTTCACCGGCTCGACCCCCACCTTCCAGTACCTGTGGAAGACGGTCGGCAACAACATCGAGAAGTACCGCACCTACCCGCGGCTGGTCGGCGAGACCGGCGGCAAGGACTTCCTCGTCGCCCACCCCTCGGCCGACCCGGCGATCCTGAAGACGGCGTTCACCCGGGGTGCCTTCGAGTTCCAGGGCCAGAAGTGCAGCGCCACCTCCCGCGCGTACATCCCCGCCTCGATCTGGAACTCCGGCTTCAAGGAGGAGCTCGCCTCCGAGGTCGACGGCATCAGGATGGGCGATGTCACCGACCTGTCGAACTTCATCGGCGCCGTCATCGACGAGCGTGCCTTCGCCAAGAACAAGGCCGCCATCGACCGCGCCAAGGAGGACGCCACCTGCACGATCGTCGCGGGCGGCACCTACGACGACTCCGAGGGCTACTTCGTCCGTCCGACCGTCATCGAGTGCAGCGACCCGGAGAACGAGGTCTTCCGCACCGAGTACTTCGGCCCGATCATCGCCGTGCACGTCTACGAGGACGACGCGTACGACGAGATGCTGACCCAGATGGAGTCCGTCTCCGACTACGCCCTGACCGGCTCGGTCATCGCGAACGACCGGGCGGCGGCCGCCTACACGGCGAACAAGCTCCGCTACGCGGCCGGCAACTTCTACATCAACGACAAGTCGACGGGTGCCGTCGTCGGCCAGCAGCCCTTCGGCGGCGGCCGTGCCTCCGGCACCAACGACAAGGCCGGCGCCCCGCAGAACCTGATGCGCTGGACCCTGACCCGCGCCATCAAGGAGACGCTGGTCCCGCCGACCGACTACACCTACCCGCACATGGGCTGAGACCC
>NZ_JBHUQX010000240.1:0-14496 GCF_042674225.1 Streptomyces sp. NPDC056948 | reverse complement strand
CTACATAACAAATCTACTACAGTCACGCTGCTCGGCCTGCCGCGGACCAGCAGGCGGTCCGTGCCCGACAAACGCCTCGGTGCCGGCCCTGTGCCCGGAGGCCTTGCCGAGCAGCACGTGCCCGCGCTCACGTCCCGAGTCGCTCGCCGCGCTGGGATTCGCGGTGGTCGCCGTCGACGGGCGCGGCACCGCCGGGCACTGCAAGGCCTTACACGACCAGTCCTACGGCGACCTCGGCTACGCCGGCGCCCTGGCGGACCACGTCACGGTGATCCGCGGGCTCGGGCTCCGGTATCCCTGGCTGGACACCGGCCGGGTCGGCATCACCGGGCACTCCGCGGGCGGGTTCGCCACCGCCCGCGCGCTGCTCGCCCACCCCGGCTTCTACAAGGTCGGCGTCGCGGTGGCCGGCAACCACGACAACCGCATCAACCTGACGATGTGGGCCGAGCACTACCACGGCGACGGTGACCTCGAGGAACTCTCGAACCCGGCCCTGGCGGCCAACCTGCGGGGCAAACTGCTGCTGATCCACGGCGAACTCGACGACAACGCGCTCCCCCACCAGACGCTGCGTCTGGTCGATACCCTGATCGAGGCCGACGCCGACGTCGACATGCTCATCGTGCCCGGCGTCGAGCATGCGTTGCTCAACCGTGGGCACTACGTCGTGCGCCGGGCCTGGGACTACTTCGTACGCCATCTGCACGGCACCGAGCCGCCGGCCTACCGCCTCGCACCCCTGCCGTTGCCCGCCGAGCTGATCTGACCCGCGTCAAGTCGCGTCGATTCGCACTGAGTTGAGTTGAGGGAATCCATGCAGGACAACACGCTGATCGTCGAGGAAGTGCTGCTGCTGATGCTCGACGACGAGTACGGCATCCCGGCCGGGGCCGGGACCCTGCACCACACCCTGGGTGGTGCGGTACTCGTCGAGCTCGCACTCCTCGGCAGGATCAAGCCCGAGGACAGCCGCGCCTGGTTCAAGGGCACGAAGGTCCTCGCCACGGGGGCCGGCAGCCTTCCCGACCCGCTGCTCCAGTCCGCCTACGACACGATCACGGCCCGCCCCGGGCAGGTTCAGTCGCTGCTGGTCACGATCGGTTCCGGCCTCTGGAAACCGTTGACCGAGCGCCTGGTGGAACGCGGGCTGCTCCGCCGGGAACGCAAGCGGCTCCTCGGGCTGTTCCCCACGACGAGCCTGCCCGCCACGGACACCGGACACGAGGCCGAACTGCGCGAGCGGATGCGCGCCGTGCTGGAGCACGGCGAGGAGCCCGATGCCCGTCTCGCCGCGATCATCGCCCTCATCTCGGCCAGCGGCACCCTGCCGAGCCTGGATCCCGTCCCGAAGTGGTCGGGTGCGGTCGCCACCCGCGCGAAGGAACTCGAGCAGGGCAACTGGGGGGCCGCGGCGGTGAACAGCGCGGTGACCCAGATCGCCGCGGCCTTCTCCGCCGCGAGCGCCGCCACGGTCATCACGACTCTCTCGTAGGACTCCCCGGCTTGCCCGCCGCGTGCTGTACGCACCGCCGAACGTTCCCCGGGCGGCCGGCGTCATAGCGGTAGCCGTCTTCGAAGGGACCCCACCGCCATGACCGCCGTATCTCTCGCTGCCCGTGCCGTATTGATCGGAGGGGTGGTCTGCGCGGCCGCCGCCTGCGGCACCGGCACACAGGCCGCCACGCAGGCGCAGAGCAGCGCACCCTGGCAGGAGCCCGCCTCGTACACCTACACGCTCCGGTCCAGCGAAGGAGAGCGGAGTCTGCTCGGCACCTTCCGCATCTCGGTCCGCGACGGCGCCGTGGTCAAGTCGGTGGGCCTCGACGACATGGGACGACGCGCGGTCGAGAGCGCCCCCGACGCGGTGCCCACCATCGGGGAGCTCCTGAAGGAGCTGGAGCAGGCTCGGCAGGACGATGCCGACTCGGCCGAGGCGGACTACGCCGCCGACGGGCACCCGGTGCGGATCTCCCTGGACTGGGAGGAGAACGCGATCGACGACGAGGCCCGCTACGTCATCAGCTCCTACGAGCGGACCGGCGCCTGACGCCAGCCATGGGTGCCGTCGGAGGGTGATTTCTCAGCTCTGCCGAAAGGCGGCGACGTGCTGTCGAGCCCACGCCGCGAAGGTGCGGGGTGCGCGGCCGAGGACCCGTTCGATGTCGGGGCTGATCCGCTGCTCGGCGGGCGTGGGCTCGCCGAGGATGGCCAGCGTCGTCTCGATCACGGCCTCGGGCATGAACCGGAGCATCTGAGCCCGGGCCTCGTCACGGGTCTGCTCGACGAAACGGACCGGCTCGCCGAGCGCGTCCGCGATCGATTCGGCTCGTTGCCTCGGCGTGCTGAGCGCGGGCCCCGTCAACTCGTATGTCCGGCCTGCATGCCCGCTCTCGCGCAGCGTCACGGCGGCCAACTCGGCGATGTCATCCGGGTCGACCGTGGGCAGGCCGACATCGGCGAACGGCGCGGCGACGGTCCTGAGGGTGCGTACGGACTCGGCCCAGGCGAACATGTTGGAGTGGAAACCGCCCGGGCGCAGGACGGTCCAGTCCAGGCCCGACTCGCGCACGGCGTCCTCGATGGCCCGTGCCGTCCCACCGTGCGAGACCGACTCCGGCCGCGTGGCGACTCCTTGCGAGGACAGCAGCACGACGCGCTCGACTCCCCCGGCCTTGGCGACGTCCAGGATGTGCCGGGGGTTCAGCAGGTGGGCGCTGGGTCCGCCGTTCTGCAGGAACAGCGCGTCGGCGCCGTCGAGAAGCGGGCGAAGGCTCTCGGCGTCGGTCAGGTCAGCTTTGCGATGCCGGACGCCCTCCGGAACGGCCGCGTCGGTGATGCTCCGAGACGTCGCGGCCACCCGCTCACCGGCCGCCGCGAGGATCCGTACGAGCGAACTGCCGACGTTGCCGGTCGCTCCCGTCACTACGATCATGAGTAACTCCCCCTGTTTGCAAAGTGGTTGACACCGCCCGATGGCCGGGCGGGACAGGGGGACGCTAACACCGGAAGTAAAGTAGGTACCTACAGGAAAGTGACTGTCCGAAAGGGAAGCGCATGGCCGACGACGCCGCACCGACCGCGTCCGACACGACGACCGAACCGGTGCTCGCCTGCCCGATCTCGCCCGTCGTCGACATCGTCTTCAGCCGGTGGACCACACCCGTCCTGTGGACCCTGCACGCACACGGCCGGCAGCGCTTCGTGGAACTGGAACGACGCATCGCCCGCATCACTCCGAAGGTGCTCACGCAGCGGCTGCGGCAACTGGAACGCGACGGGCTGGTCGTGCGCACGTACCACCCGGAGGTCCCCCCTCGCGTCGAGTACGAGATCAGCGAACTCGGCCGCAGCCTCGCCCCGCTCTTCGCGCATCTCTCCGAGTGGGCGGCCGGCAACCTGGACAAGGTCGACCGGGCCCGCCGCGCGTACGACGGCGACCCGGCCCGCTAGTACGTGGCCCTACTGCCCCGCGAGCCCCCGGGTGACCAGGCCGAGTGCCTGGGCGAGGTGGTCGCGATGGCCCTCCAGCGCTTCCGGGGTGATGCCTCGGCCGGCCGTTTCACGGGCGAAATCGTCGGCCGAGACCTTGAGCACGGCGCTCATCACCGCTGCCTGCACGCGGACGTCGAACGTGTCGGGCCGCATGCCCATGCGTTCGGCGAGCACCTCGGTGAACGTCTTTTCCGCACGCTCCCGGAGGACCAGATAGGCGGCGCGCAGCGCGGGTTCGTCATGGGTCAGCCGGACCACCGCGAGAACCGCCTCGACATCCGCGCCGGACGCTGAGTCGATGACGGGCCGGTAGGCCGTACGCAGGTGCTCGATCAGGCCGAGTTCGGGCGGCCAGGCGTGCAGCACCGTCCGGAAGGCGTCGATCATCTGTGTGAGCAGCGGCTCGACGCAGCTCTCCTTGGTGGGGAAGCAGCGCCACAGCGTACGTTCGGAGACCCCGGCGGCTTTCGCGATCTGCTCGCCGGACGTGGCGGCCACGCCCCGCTCGGCGAACAGCCGGACGGCGTGGCGGGAGATGTCCAGGCGTTGCCGCCCGCGCTGCTCGTCGCTCACCGGCGGCCGCCCCCGGCGAGGCACGCGCCCGCTGTCCGCCACGAAGTCCTCCATCAGGCGATCTAAACACGCACGCGACATGGGAGGACTGACCGAAACTTTAATGACAGTTACTGCCAACAAACTGCTACGGTCGGGGCGGCTCGAAGATCGCATTCGGAGATCACAGGAGGAGCGCCATGAGCGTTACCGCCGAGCGTCAGCAACTGCCCTTCCCGAGGCCGAACGTGCTCGACCTCGCGCCTCTCTACGACGTACTGCGCCGGGAGGCGCCCGTCACGCCGGTCACCACCCCGGCCGGGGATCCCGCCTGGCTGGTCACCCGCTTCGAGGAGGTCCGCGACCTGCTCAGCGACAAACGACTGGGCCGCTCCCATCCCGAACCGGAACGTGCCTCACGCCTGACGTCCGCCGCCGTACTGGACGGCCCCACCGGCAACTACGACACCGAGGAGGCCGACCACACGCGGATGCGCCGGCTGCTGACCCCGGCGTTCTCGGCCAAGCGGATGCGGATGCTGACCGATCACGTCCAGCACCTGGTCGACGACTGCGTCGACGAGTTGATCACCGAGCATGCCGCCGCCCCCGGCGGGGTCGTCGATCTGCAGGCCGGGCTGGCCTTCCCGCTGCCGGTCGCGGTCATCTGCCGGCTGCTCGGGGTGCCCGAGAGCGACCGCGAGCGCTTCGCCTCACTGTCGGAGCGCATGTCCAACTACGCCATCGGCGACGCCGCCCACCGGGCGCGGGACGAGTTCAACGAGTACATGACGGGACTCGCCGAGACGAAGCGCGCGCAGCCGGGCGAGGATGTGATCTCCGACCTGGTCCATGCGCAGAGCACCGACGCGGACTACGACTACGCCGACATGATCCAGCTCTGCGTCGGGCTGCTGTTCGCCGGGCACGAGACCACGGTCAACCGCATCGGCCTGGGCACGCTCTTCCTGCTCACCCGTCCCGACCAGTGGCAGACGCTGACCGAAGACCCCGACGGCCGGGTCAACGCCACCGTCGAGGAGATCATGCGCCTGGGCGCGCCCGGCGACCTCGGTCTGCTGCGGTACGCCCACACCGATGTCGACGTCGCCGGTGTCACCATCCGGCGCGGCGACGCCGTGGTCCTGTCGATCAACGCCGCCAACCGCGACTCCTCCGTCTACTCCGACGCCGAGACCTTCGATCCCGACCGCCCGGAACGCAACCACCTCGGTTTCGGCCACGGCGTGCACTTCTGCATCGGCGCGAGCCTGGCCCGTGTCGAACTGCGCATCGTGTTCGCCACCCTGGCGCGCCGGCTGCCCGGCCTGCGGCTCGCCAAGGAGCTGGACGAGCTGGAGGTCCGCACCACCCTCACCGGTGGCGTCACCGAGTTGCCCGTGACCTGGTGATTCCCTGAGGTGACCCGGTGTCAGTGCGACTCGCGGGTCACCTCGGAGCCGCTGGAGCCCACGAGGAAGTCGAGATCGGCGCCGGTGTCGGCCTGGAGGACGTGGTCGACGTAGAGGCGTTCCCAGCCGCGCCGTGGGTTGGCGAAGCCGGTGACGGTGGCCTTGCCGGGGCTTCTGCGGGCGAGTTCGTCCGCGGGGACGTCGACGTCGATACGGCGGGCCTCGACGTCGAGGGTGATGAAGTCGCCGGTCCGTACCAGGGCGAGCGGGCCGCCGGCCGCGGCCTCGGGGGCCACGTGCAGGACGACCGTGCCGTACGCCGTGCCGCTCATGCGGCCGTCGCAGACGCGGACCATGTCACGAACTCCCTGTTCCAGCAGCTTCTTCGGCAGGGGCATGTTCGACACCTCGGGCATGCCCGGGTAGCCCTTGGGTCCGCAGCCGCGCAGGACGAGGACGGAGTCGGCGTCGACGTCGAGTCCGGGGTCGTCGATACGGGCGTGGAAGTCCTCGACGCTGTCGAAGACGACGGCCCGGCCCCGGTGCCGCAGCAGGTGCGGGGAGGCGGCGGCCGGTTTGACGAGCGCGCCGTCGGGGGCGAGGTTGCCGCGCAGGACGGCGATGCCGCCCTCGGCGACCAGTGGTTCGGCACGGGTGCGGATGACCTCGCCGTCCCAGATCTCGACGTCGTCGAGGAAGTCGGCCAACGGCCTGCCGGTGACGGTCAGCGCGTCGGGATCCAGCAGGTCGCGCACCTCGCGCAGGACGGCGAGCAGACCTCCGGCGCGGTGGAAATCCTCCATGAGGTAACGCCCGGCCGGCTGGAGGTCCACCAGGACCGGTACACGGGAGCCGATGCGGTCGAAGTCGTCCAGCGACAGATCGATGCCCAGCCGGCCCGCGATGGCCAGGAGATGGACGACGGCGTTGGTCGAGCCGCCGATCGCGGCCAGCGCCACGATCGCGTTCCGGAAGGACGCCTCGGTCAGGAACGTCCCGGGCCGCCGGTCGGCGCCCACCATGTCCACCGCCAGCCGGCCCGTGTGGTGCGCGGCCTCCAGCAGACGGCTGTCGGGGGCCGGGATGCCCGCGGTGCCCGGTACGACCGTGCCCAGCGCCTCCGCCACCAGCGCCATCGTCGAGGCCGTGCCCATGGTGTTGCAGTGGCCGCGGCTGCGGATCATCGCCGACTCGGAGCGGGTGAACTGTTCCTGGGAGAGCGTGCCCGCCCGGACCTCCTCCGACAGCTTCCACACACCGGTGCCGCAGCCCAGCAGGCCGCCACGGAAGGTGCCGTTGAGCATCGGACCGCCGGGAACCACGACCGCGGGCAGGTCCACCGAGGCCGCGGCCATGAGCAGCGACGGGATCGTCTTGTCACAGCCGCCGAGCAGGACCACGCCGTCGATGGGGTTGGCCCTGAGCATCTCCTCGGTGGCCATCGCCGCCATGTTCCGCCACAGCATGGCGGTGGGCCGCACCTGCGTCTCCCCCAGCGACACCACGGGCAGGTCCAGCGGAATGCCACCCGCCTCGTACACGCCGTTGCGGACCGAGGCGGCGACCTCGTTCAGATGCGCGTTGCAAGGAGTCAGGTCCGAGGCGGTGTTGGCGATCGCGATCTGAGGCCGGCCGGTGAAGGCGTCGTCCGGCACTCCGCGTCGCATCCAGGCCCGGTGTATGTAGGCGTTGCGGTCCTGTCCCTCGTACCACTGCGCGCTGCGGAGCCTCTCCATGGAGCCCTTCCGATAGACGGTACGGAGGTCTGAGTTCCGGAACGTCATGAAGCATAAGCAGCCGGTCGACGGATCGACAGACCCCGCCGGGCGCGTCAGAAACCCGTCAATGTTCGCCCGCGTGGCGCCAGAACCCCGTCAGCAGTGGTCACAGAGCCCTTACGGCGGCCTACTTTCAGGAACATGGAACGGAGCTCACCGACAGCGTCGGTCGGCGACCGCCACTGGCGTGACGGCGCGCGGCTCGCGGTGAGCTGCGCCCTGGTGTTCTGCGCCATGTGCCTCCTGGTCGACTGGGACGGCGGAAGCCTGACGCTTCTCCGTGCCCTGCTCTGGGGCTTCTTGTCGGCCACGGTGTTCAGCGTCCTGCTGCCCCCACAGGTCAGCGCGGGCCCCGGCTGGCTGGCGGTACGCACCCCTTGGCGCCGGATCGCGGTCCGTACGGACGCCCTGACGACCGTGCGTCAGTACGACGGCGTCTCGTCCCACCTGGTCCTGCGGGACGTCCACGGACACCGCCTGGAAGTCGACCCCCGGATCCTCGCGGCCAACCCCATGCTCTGGCACGAACTCGACACGGGCGTCCGCCGCTCCCTGGAGCGTGGCACGCTGCGCCACGGTGCGGACGTCCTGGAACGGCTCGGCCACCGTATCGACGACGAGACGGTGCACGCGGTGTTCCGGGCATCGGGACTCTCCTGACGCCTCCGCAGGCACCGGCCCGGATGACTTTGACCCGCGAGCGTGCAGGCGCCGACGTCACCGCTCTCCTCGGCCACCTCCTCAAGGAAGCGCTGGTGACCGCCTCGTGAGCCAGGTCCTGGACACCGGCGGTGTCCGGCCGCCGGTGAGCCGCCGTATCGCCGCCCACACCGCCGTCGCCGCTGCCCGGCTCATCGCGCTCCTGCCGCCCCGCCGTATCCGCACCGCCCTGCACCTGGCCCGCCGCGGCGCCCGACCCGCCCGCTACGACGAAGCCCTCCGGGCCCGGCAGCACGTGACCGCCGTCAGCACCCTGTGCGCGGACCGCTACTGCCTCCAACGCTCCCTGGCCACCGGCCTGGCACACATGGCAAAGTCGGTGACCGACGCCCGTGTCATGCTCCCCTTCACCATTGCTTCATGTTCCGCAGAGCCAATGATCAATGAGCCGGCGTACCGGCGTGGAAGAGCCTGCCGTCCTGGTACGTCGTCGCCGGAGCCGATCGTGTCATTCCGCGCGCCCTTCAGCGGTTCATGGCCGGTCGGGCCGGCCGCAGGACCGTAGAAGTGAAGGGTGCCTCGCACGTCCTGATGATGCCCCGGCCGGACGCCGTCGTGCGGCAGATCGAGGCCGCGTACCGCGCCACCCGCTGAAACCCTCCGGAAGGAACAGCAGCCATGAGCACCCCGGACACCATCGTCCTCATCCACGGCTTCTGGGTGACCCCTCGAAGCTGGGAACACTGGATCGACCACTACAAGAAGCGCGGCTACCGCGTTCTCGCGCCCGCCTACCCCGGCTTCGAGGCGGAGGTCGAGTCCCTCAACACCGACACCACGCCCATCGAGAAGGTCACCGTCGAGGAAATCATCGGGAGTCTGGAGCATGAGGTCCGGGCTCTGGACAAGCCGCCCGTCCTGATCGGCCACTCCGCCGGCGGCGTGTTCGTCCAGCTCCTGCTCGACCGCGGTCTCGGTGCGGCCGGGGTGGCCATGTGCTCCGCGCCCACGGAGGGCGTGGCCGTCGTGCCGCTGACGCAGATCAAGGCGGCCTTCCCGGTGCTGAAGAACCCGGCCAACCGGCATCGCGCGGTCGGTCTGACCGCCGAGCAGTGGCACTACGCCTTCACCAACACCTTCTCCGAGGAGGAGTCGAAGGCGCTGTACGAGCGGTACGCGATCCCCGCCTCCGGCGGCATCTTCTGGGACAGCGCGCTGGCCACCCTGCGCCCCGGTCACCAGAGCACGTACGTCGACTACCACAACGACGCCCGTGCGCCGCTGCTGTTCATCTCGGGCGAGAAGGACCACCTGATGCCGCCCAAGGTGCAGCAGTCCAACGCCCGGCACTACAAGTCGAACACGGTCACCGAGGTGAAGGAGTTCCCGGGGATGCCGCACCTGCTGCCCGCGGCGCCAGGCTGGGAAGAGATCGCCGACCAGGCCCTCGACTGGGCCCTTGCGCACGCCCGGTAGACCGTAGGCCCTGTAGAACGCTGGGCCCTACGTCCGCGGTCCCGAGGGCATCATCGTCGGACTGGCGGAGCAGCTCGGCTGAAGGCTGCCGAGGGGACCCACGCGCGAACGCCCGCCCCCGGTACGCAGGCGGGCGTTCGACGTGGTGCGGATCGCGTCAGTCCACGATCACCTCGGCACGTGCCGCCGGGGCCGGCCCGACGAGCGCGCCGCCGAAGTTCCCCTCGACCTCTGTCTTCTCCGCCGCGTTCGGATACGGGTTCGTGCACGCGGTGCCCGCGGTGGAGCCGGACATCAGGCTCGAGCACGGTCCTGGCTTGCGATCGGGCAGGCCCAGGATGTGTCCGAGTTCGTGGGCGGAGATGCGAATCGTGTTGTAGCCCTGGTCCACGGCCTGCCGCCCGATGTAGACGGTTCCGTTGCCCAGAGTGGTGGGCAGGGCGCGCGGCCAGCCGTTGTCCGCGAGGACCCGTATGTTCGCGCGTTGCCCGGCGGCGGCCGGTCGCAGCTCGACGGCGTCGACACTCTCGTTCCAGATCGCCGCGCCACGGTCGACCGCGCTCCTGAACTCCGCGGAACCGCTGGCGTCGTAGAGGAGGACACGGGCGGCGAGGGGAGCACCCTCCGCGTCGGGGGCAGCGGCCACGGCCTGGCCACCGGCCAGGGAGAAGGACACCACCAGGGCAGCGGCCAGGCCGCCGGTCAGCGTACGGACGTGCATGATCGACCTCCTTGTGGGGAAAGGCAGTCGTGCTCATGACATTCCCTGGCCCACTGCCCAGTGGGAACGAAGATGAATCCGTCAATCCGAGCCGGCCCCGCCCGGGCGGCCTCCAGCCGTCTGCCACCGGCCCGGTGGCGCAGTCAGTGCAAGCCGACGGCCCAAGCCCTCAGCACGGCGAAGTCCCCGTCGGCAAGGCCGCGTCGGGGGTCGACTCGGTGCAGTAGCGCGGGACCGTCGTGATGCTCCTTCACCCAGGCGCGGTCCGCCTCCGTGATCTCGTCGTCGATCCAGGCGAACACCCGGCCTCGCGCCCACGCGACGATCTCCGGTGTCTTCCAGAACACACCGCCACCGGGCCTGCCCCGCGTCGACGACCAGGTGATGAAGGGCAACTCCGGTAATCCCAGTACCGGTGCGATGAAACCATTGGCTTCCTCCTCCCATGTCGTCGCCCACACCAGGTCGAAGGGAAGCGCGTCCAAGGCCGGGCCGTGACTCGGGTTCAGCCAGACACGCAGGGGTTTCACCGGTTTGTTCGGGAGCCCCCACTCAGTCAGTCGGCGCCGCTCGGCGGCGTCCCAACGAGGCGTCAGCAGCCGATGCGTCTGGTATCCCTCAGGCCGTCGGTGCGGCTTCGCGGCATACGGGTTCAGCGGTCCGTCGACATCCAGCAACAACACCGGACGCACCAGCTCACCCCCCTCTGACTGCCTCGCACGGTACTGGTCCATGACGAGACCGCCCAGCGAGATTCATGCTGTTGATTGCTTCTGCGCGCCCGTCCAACGCGCCTGGCGCCATGGGCTGGAAGCTTGGCGACGGGCGCGAGCCCGCCTACGCAGGAGTCACGGAGCGTGTCTCAACTGCCGGCTGAACACGGCGTTGCGGCAGAGTTGTTCGACGCACCACCAGAAGTGCCCGTCGCTGTCGTCCAGGCCGAAGAGGTCGTAGGTGGTGAGGGCGTATGCGGCCTGATAGGCGGTGAGCGTCGCCGGTGCGTACCCGAGCTTGTGTGCGAAGAGCCGGGTGAGTTCCGCTGTGTGCTCCTCGGCGTGCGGCCCGTACGCAGCCAGGGCGGCACCGTGCCGTGGCACGGCCCGGGCGACCAGGGCCGCGAGCGCGTTCTGGAAGCGGTCGTGACCCGCCACAGCGGACGGTCGTCGCCCTGGACCGTCGACTGGCGCATGGCGTCCGTGCCGGGCACGGAGGCCAGGCCACGCAGGACGGCAAGCAGCGCGTCGCTGTGCCGGGTGGGCAACTCGCGCTCGAAGTCCTCGTGCGCGGAGTCCGCCCGAATCGAGGCGCCGGGCAGCTCGCGCTCGTACGTCAGGACGCCCTCGTACTCCTCGACGTCGAAGATCACCGGAGTGGAGAACGGCAGTGGGTGCCGCGCGATGTCCGCGTACATCCGGCGGGTGAGCTCGAAACCGGCCGGCGGCCGACCGCTCCACACCTTGCCGGCGCGCTCGACGGCTTCGGGCCTTGCCGACAAACAGCAAAGGCAAGGAGAGAACTCTCCTTGCCTCTCTTAAGTTATAGCGCGCTGGGGGGCTTGCGGCAAGCCCCGGGGTGCGGCGCAGAATCATCCGCCGAGGCCACAACCTGCGGATATGAAGGACACGGTGTGCGTGTGTTGTTGACGTATGAGGCGAGTGCAGTGCAACGGGAAACGACCGCCTCGGAGGTATCGCGATGATCGAGCAGTACGTGTGGGACCTTCAAGAGGTTGACGAGACGCGGGTCGCGGTCGTCGGCGGCAAGGGCGCGCACCTGGGCAGGCTCACGCGGATCGAAGGCGTCCGCGTGCCCGCCGGCTTCTGCGTGACGACGGACGCCTTCCGGCGGATCGTGGCGGAAGAACCGTCGCTCGATGATCGGCTCGATCAGCTTTCGCGTCTCAGCCCGGACGACCGGGAGGCGATCC
This sequence comes from Streptomyces sp. NPDC056948, assembly GCF_042674225.1. Classification (NCBI taxonomy): domain Bacteria; kingdom Bacillati; phylum Actinomycetota; class Actinomycetes; order Kitasatosporales; family Streptomycetaceae; genus Streptomyces; species Streptomyces sp. NPDC056948. Next base: position 2,475 of record NZ_JBHUQX010000240.1, on the reverse strand, counting down.
GCGCACTCAGCGCGGAGATCCGTCGGACCATCGAAGGGATCGCCATCCCGGGCGAGCTCGCGGCCGCGGTCAACCGCATGCTCGCCCGGCTCGGCGAGCAGGCCGCCTACGCCGTCCGGTCCAGCGCGACGGCGGAGGACCTGCCGACGGCCTCCTTCGCCGGCCAGCAGGACACGTACCTGAACGTCGTGGGGCCGGCGGCGAGCCTCCAGCACATCAGCCGGTGCTGGGCCTCGCTGTTCACCGAGCGGGCCGTGACCTACCGTCAGCGGAACGGCATCGACCACCGTACGGTCCACATGGCCGTGGTCGTGCAGCGGATGGTCTTCCCGCATGCGGCCGGGATCCTGTTCACGGCCGACCCCGTCACGGGCGACCGGAAGGTCGCCACCGTGGACGCCGGCTTCGGCCTCGGCGAGGCCCTGGTCTCCGGCCTGGTGAACCCGGACGTCTTCAAGGTGCGGGACGGCGAAGTCGTCGCCAAGACGATCGCCGCCAAAGAGCGTGCCATTCAGGCCCTGCCGGCCGGCGGTACGCAGGAAGTGGCGATCGACTCGCAGCGACAGGAGCAGCCGGCGCTGACGGATGCGCAGGTCGTGCGGCTCGTACAGCTCGGGCGGCGGATCGAGGCGCGCTTCGGCCGCCCGCAGGACATCGAATGGTGCCTGGTCGACGATGACTTCCAGATCGTGCAGAGCCGGCCGATCACGACGCTGTTCCCCGTCCCCGAGTCCGGCGACCAGGAGAATCACGTCTACGTCTCCGTCGGTCACCAGCAGATGATGACCGACCCCATGAAGCCCCTGGGGCTCTCGATGTGGCAGCTGACGGCCATGGTGCCGATGCACGAGGCCGGCGGGAGGCTGTTCGTCGACGTCACCCGGCGCCTGGCCTCGCCCGCGAGCCGCACCGGCCTCCTGGACGTCATCGGGAAGGGCGATCCGCTGACCAGGGACGCCCTGGAGACCGTCCTGGACCGCGACGACTTCGTCCCGTCGCTCCCGGACGCGGGTCCCGGCGGGCCGCCGGCCGGTGGCGCGTCCGCCCCGATCGAGACCGATCCGGCCATCGTCACCGAGCTGATCGAGCGCAGCCAGGCGTCCATCGCCGCCCTGGAGCGGGACATCCGGACGAAGACCGGACCGGCACTGTTCGACTTCCTGCCGGAGGCCTTCGAGGAGCACAAGCGAGTCCTCAGCGATCCGCTGAGCATGCAGGCGATCATGGCGGGGATGGAGGCCACGTGGTGGCTCAACGACAAGCTGCAGGAGTGGCTGGGCGAGAAGAACGTGGCTGACACGCTGACGCTGTCCGCCCCCGACAACGTCACGTCGGAGATGGGACTGGCGCTGCTCGACGTCGCGGACGTGATCCGCCCGCAACCCGAGGTGGTGGCGTTCCTGCAGGGCGTCGAGGACGAGGGCTTCCTGGACGAGCTGCCGAAGCTCGCGGGCGGAACCGAAGCGCGCGACGCCATCGAGGCCTACCTCGACCGGTACGGCATGCGCTGCGTCGGCGAGATCGACATCACGAGGCCGCGCTGGCGCGAGCGCCCCGCCACGCTCGTGCCCGTGATCCTCGACAACGTCAGGAACTTCGAGCCGGGCGCGGCCGCGCGACGCTTCGAGGCGGGCCGGCAGAAGGCGCAGGAGAAGGAACAGGACGTGCTGTCGCGCTTGCGGGCCCTGCCGGACGGGGAGCGGAAGGCCGACGAGGCCAAGCGGATGATCGACCGGGTCAGAACCTTCATCGGGTACCGGGAGTACCCGAAGTACGGCATCGTCAGCCGCTACTTCGTCTACAAGCGGGCCCTGCTGGAGGAGGGCGAACGCCTCGTGCGGGCCGGCGTGCTTCCTGAGAAGGAGGACATCTTCTACCTCACGTTCCAGGAACTCCACGACGTGGTGCGCTCGCACCGGGTGGACGACCAGCTCATCCAGCAGCGCAAGGAGGCGTTCCGGTCGTACCACGCGCTCACACCGCCCCGGGTGCTCACCTCGGACGGTGAGGCCCTCACCGGGGCGTACCGGCGCGACGACGTGCCGGCCGGTGCACTGATCGGCTTGCCGGTTTCCGCCGGGACCGTCGAGGGGAGGGCCCGCGTCATCCTTGACATGGCGGACGCCGATCTCGAGACGGGCGACATCCTGGTCACGGCCTTCACGGACCCCAGTTGGTCGCCGTTGTTCGTCGGAATCGCGGGCCTGGTGACGGAGGTGGGCGGCTTGATGACCCATGGCGCGGTGATCGCCCGGGAGTACGGCTTGCCGGCCGTCGTGGGCGTGGAGCAGGCCACCCGGCTGATCCGGGACGGGCAGCGGATCCGCGTGCACGGAACCGACGGGTACATCGAGATCCTGTCCTGACCACTGTTCTCCACCCGGCCCGCGTACCCGAGCAACTCCTTGGCGGCTGGCTGGTTTTGGCGCCGTAGGGGATCAATTCCGAGCAACCCTGCGACCCTTCTTTCTCATC
>NZ_JBHUQX010000239.1:0-14505 GCF_042674225.1 Streptomyces sp. NPDC056948 | reverse complement strand
GGCCCCTCGTCATGCCCGGCGTGCCGTGCGCACGCTCCAGCGGCCGTCCCGCCGTTCCAGGGCCAGCGGCAGGTCGAAGCACTTGCCGAGCCGGTCGGCGGTCAGCACCTCGGCCACCGGGCCGTCGGCCAGCGGACGGCCCTCGCGCAGCAGCAGGGCGTGCGTGGTGTGCGGCGGAAGCTCCTCCAGATGGTGGGTGACCAGGACCGTCGCCAGCCGCGGATGGTCCCGGCGCAGCTCCTCCAGCGCCCCGATCAGCCGCTCCCGGCCGGGCAGGTCCAGCCCGGTGGCCGGTTCGTCCAGGAGCAGCAGCCGGGGCTCGGGCTCGGACTGGCCCACGCGGCTGCGCCGGGCCGCCGTGACCGACGTCTACGAGGTCCGTATGGCGGTGGAGGTCCACGCGGCCCGGCTCGCCGCGCGCCGCCGCACCCCCGACGACATCGCGGCGCTGCGGGCCGCGCTGGAGGGCCGCCGGGCCGCCGCCACCGCCGACGACGCGGCCTTCGTCGACGCGGACATCGCCTTCCACGCCACCGTGATCGCCTCCGCCCGCAACCCGGTGCTCGCGGACCTGTTCACCGAGTTCACCCCCGTCCTGCGCGAGGGCCTGATCGAACTCCTCACCCTGACCGGCCTGCGCGCCCACGACCCGAACACCGGCGACGACGCCCACGAGGAGCTCGTCCGGGCGGTGGCGGACGGGGACGCGGAAGGGGCGGCGGAGGTGCTGCGCGGGGAACTGGAGGACCCGTTCGCACTTACCGGGAAGCCGGAATAGCCCATCCGCACCGGAGGTTGACCCTGGTCACGAAGGCTCCGCGAGGAGCCCCAGGCGCTATCGATCCCCGGAAGGGCGAGGCGAGGACATGAAGATCGGCATCATCGGAGCGGGCAACATCGGCGGCAACCTGACCCGGCGGCTCACCACCCTCGGCCACGACGTGTCCGTCGCCAACTCCCGCGGCCCGCACACCCTCACGGCCCTCGCAAAGGAGACCGGCGCGACGCCCGTGACGGTCGAGGAGGCACCGCTGGGCGCCGAGATCGTCGTGATCACCGTCCCGCTGAAGGCGGTCCCGGACCTGCCGTCCGGTCTCATCGACAAGGCGGCGGACGGCGTCGCGGTCATCGACACCGGCAACTACTACCCCCGGGAGCGGGACGGCAGGATCGCCGCGATCGAGGACGACGGCCTCACCGAGAGCCGCTGGACGGAACGTCAGATCGGCCACGCGGTCGTCAAGGCCTTCAACGGCACCTACGCCCAGGACATCCTGGAACGCCCGCTCCCGCCCGGCGCCCCCGACCGCATGGCCCTCCCGGTGGCCGGCGACGACGAGCCGGCCAAGCGCAAGGTACGGGACCTCATCGACGCCCTCGGCTTCGACACGGTGGACGCGGGCGGCATCGACGACTCCTGGCGCCAGCAGCCCGACACCCCGGTCTACGGCCTGCGCGCCGGCACCGACGCGGTCGCGAAGGCCCTGGCGGAGGCGTCCCCGGAGCGCACGCCCGGGTTCAGCGGCTAGGCCACCCGGCCGGTCAGGCGTCCTCGGCCCATCTGCGCAGCGCGGCCTTGCTCTCGAAGTCGGCCACGTTCCTGTCCAGTGGGTTGTCGGTGTACTGGTGGAAGCGCCACTTGGCCTTGATACGGGGCTTGCCCGCGCTGACGTAGTCGGCGATCCACAGGGCGTCCCCCGCGTAGGAGGTCGTGTCGATGTTGAGCCAGAAGTTCCGGTTGCAGTAGAGCACCACCTGGTTGTTCGGCCGAAGATCCTTCACCTTGCGGATGAACAGGTCCTTCTCGGCGTTGCTCGCGTGCGTTCCGTTGCTGGTCGTCTCCCAGTCGACGGCGAGGATGTCGCCCGCCCGCTCCGGGGCCTTGCCGACGAAGTACTCGGCCTGGGCGGTGAGGTTGCCGGGCCACAGGAAGTGGTAGAAGCCGACGACCAGCCCGGCGTCACGCGCCCGCTTCGTCTGGGCGGTCAGTTTGGGGTTGACGTAGGACCGCCCCTCGCTCGCCTTGACGAAGACGAAGGAGAGGCCATCGGTGTCGTAGGAGGAGGACTGGTAGGCGCTCACGTCGATGCCGCGCAGCATGGGGCTCCCTCTGGTGCGGGTGGGGCGGAAGTTCCCTTGGGCCGGGGGTTGTTGTTATGCCCCGCGACGGCGGCTGTACGCCGGGCGCGAGGAGGCTCGCGGCCCGGCGGTGGTGAACGCCGGTCGGTTTCAGGAGCTGGGGGAGGCGGCCGGGGCGCGGGCCGCGTCGTCGGCGGAGGCGGCCTCGCGGTCGTCCAGGGAGACGTGCTTGGTCTCCTTGGAGAGCAGGAGCGCGATCAGTGTCAGCACCGCCATCGCCGAGAGGTAGACGCCGACCAGCCGCGGCGAGCCGTCCCCGGCCTCCCACAGCGCCACGGCGATGAACGGGGCGACCGCCGCCCCGAGGATCGAGCTGACGTTGTACGCGATGCCGGAGCCGGTGTAGCGGACGCTGGTCGGGAAGAGCTCGGGCAGGAGCGCGCCCATCGGTCCGAACGTCATGCCCATCAGGGTGAAGCCGAGGACGAGCCACAGGACCACGCCGAGCGTGCCCAGATCGATCAGCGGCACCCAGACCAGTCCGAAGACCAGGATCGCGGCGGTGATCCAGATCAGGGTGGCGCGCCGCCCGTACCGGTCCGCGAGCGGCCCTGAGATCAGGGTGAACGCGGCGAAGAACAGCACACCGAAGATCATCATGAGCACGAACGTGGTGTAGTCGTACCCCAGTCCGGGCACGGCGGCATCCTTCGCCGCGCGTCCGTAGCTGAGCGAGAACGTGGTCATCAGGTAGAAGAGCACGTAGGTCGCCAGCATGATGAAGGTGCCCAGGACCAACTGCTTCCCGTGGCTGCGCACCACGGTGACCAGCGGCAGTCGCCGCACCCCGCCGGACTCACGGGTCCTGGCGAAGACCGCCGACTCGACGAGCCGGGAGCGCACCCACAGGCCGATCGCGACCATCACGGCGGAGAACAGGAACGGGACGCGCCAGCCCCAGCTGACGAAGGCGTCCGAGGGCTGCGAGGGGTCGGCGCCGGCCGCGGACGGCAGCAGGGCGCCGATGACCAGGAACAGGCCGTTGCCGATGATGAAGCCGAGCGGGGCGCCCAACTGCGGGAAGGTGCCGTACAGGGCGCGCTTGCCGCGGGGGGCGTTCTCGGTCGCGACCAGGGCGGCGCCGCTCCACTCGCCGCCGAGCGCGAAGCCCTGCGCGAGCCGCATCAGCACGAGCAGCGCGGTGGCCACCCAGCCGGCTTGGGCGTAGGTGGGCAGGACGCCGATGAGGAACGTGGCGATGCCCATGGTCAGGAGCGAGACGACGAGTGTCTTCTTGCGGCCGAGCCGGTCACCGAGGTGCCCGAAGACGACGGCGCCGATCGGGCGGGCGACCATCGCGGCGCCGAAGACCGCGAAGGACGACAGCAGCGCGGTGGTCGGGTCGCTGCTCGGGAAGAAGAGCTGGGGGAAGACGAGCACCGCGGCGGTCGCGTAGATGTAGAAGTCGTAGAACTCGATCGTCGTGCCCATGAGGCTCGCGACGAGGACGCGGGACCGCGGGTTGACGGGCGTCGGGGCTGAACCAGTGGCTGGGGCGGGCATCGCTCGGTCCTTCACGCGTGAAACATGGTCACCGCAACGATGTCAGCCATCTTGATTTTCGGTATCGCCATCTCGCATCGCAAGACCACGACCGGTGGCCCCGGTGCCCCGGCGCTCAGCACTCGATGATGTTCACCGCCAGCCCGCCCCGGGCCGTCTCCTTGTACTTCACCGACATGTCCGCCCCGGTGTCCTTCATCGTCTTGATGACCTTGTCGAGGGACACCTTGTGGGAGCCGTCGCCGCGCATGGCCATGCGGGCGGCGGTGACGGCCTTGACCGCGGCCATGCCGTTGCGTTCGATGCACGGGATCTGGACCAGCCCGCCGACCGGGTCACAGGTGAGGCCCAGGTTGTGTTCCATGCCGATCTCGGCGGCGTTCTCGACCTGCTCCGGGGAGCCGCCGAGGACCTCGGCCAGGGCGCCCGCGGCCATCGAGCAGGCGGAGCCGACCTCGCCCTGGCAGCCGACCTCGGCACCGGAGATGGAGGCGTTCTCCTTGAACAGCATGCCGATCGCGCCCGCGGCGAGCAGGAAGCGGACCACGCCCTCCTCGTCGGCTCCCGGCACGAAGTTGACGTAGTAGTGCAGGACCGCGGGGATGATGCCGGCCGCGCCGTTGGTGGGGGCGGTGACGACCCGGCCGCCGGCCGCGTTCTCCTCGTTGACCGCCATCGCGTAGAGGGTGATCCACTCCATGGCGAGGGACTTCGGGTCGCCCTCGGAGCGGAGCTTGCGCGCGGTGTTCGCGGCGCGGCGGCGCACCTTGAGACCGCCGGGCAGGATGCCCTCCTGGGACAGGCCGCGCGCCACGCAGTCCCGCATCACCTGCCAGATCTCCAGCAGGCCCTCGCGGATCTCCTCCTCGGTGCGCCAGGCACGCTCGTTCTCCAGCATCATCGCCGAGATGGAGAGGCCCGACTCCTGGGCCATGCGCAGCAGCTCGTCGCCCGTGCGGAAGGGGTACTTCAGGGCGGTGTCGTCGAGTTTGATGCGGTCCGCGCCGACGGCCTCCTCGTCCACGACGAAGCCGCCGCCGACCGAGTAGTAGGTCTTCGTCAGCAGCTCCGCGCCCGAGGCGTCGTACGCCCACAGGGTCATGCCGTTCGCGTGGTACGGGAGGGCCTTGCGGCGGTGCAGGACCATGTCGTCGTCGAAGGCGAACCCGATCTCGTGCTCGCCCAGCAGATTCAGCCGGCCGTCGGTCTTGATCGCCTCCACCCGGTCGTCGGCCTTCTCCACGTCGACCGTGCGAGGCGAGTCGCCCTCCAGGCCGAGCAGGACCGCCTTGGGTGTGCCGTGGCCGTGGCCGGTGGCGCCGAGCGATCCGTACAGCTCGGCACGGACGGATCCGACCGACTCCAGCAGCTCTTCGTTGCGCAGCCGCCGGGCGAACAGGCCGGCCGCGCGCATCGGGCCGACCGTGTGGGAGCTGGACGGGCCGATGCCGATCGAGAACAGGTCGAAGACCGAGATGGCCACGGGAACTCCTGACTGACTACGGGGTGGTGCGTGAGCGGGCGGGCGCCGTGCTCGCTGGTGCCGCCACCGGCGGGCACGGCGCCCTGAAAGGTTTCTTCGTTACTTGTTCAGGCCCGCGTACAGCGGGTGCCTGTCGGCCAGGGCCTTCACCCGGGCCTTGAGCGCGTCCGTGTCGTAGGACGGCTTGAGCGTCTCGGCGATGACGTCCGCGACCTCCGCGAAGTCCTCGGCCTCGAAGCCCCGGGTCGCCAGGGCCGGCGTGCCGATCCGCAGACCGGACGTCACCATCGGCGGGCGCGGGTCGTTCGGGATCGCGTTGCGGTTGACCGTGATGCCCACCTCGTGGAGGCGGTCCTCGGCCTGCTGTCCGTCCAGCTCCGAGTGGCGCAGGTCGACCAGGACGAGGTGCACGTCCGTGCCGCCGGACAGGACGTCCACGCCCACGGCCCGGACGTCGTCCTTCACCAGACGCTCGGCCAGGATGCGGGCACCCTCCAGCGTACGGCGCTGGCGCTCCTTGAAGTCCTCGGAGGCCGCGACCTTGAACGAGACCGCCTTGGCCGCGATCACATGCTCCAGCGGACCGCCCTGCTGACCGGGGAAGACAGCGGAGTTGATCTTCTTGGCCAGTTCGGCCGTGGAGAGGATCACACCGCCGCGCGGGCCGCCCAGCGTCTTGTGGGTGGTCGTGGTCACCACGTGCGCGTGCGGAACGGGGTTCGGGTGCAGCCCCGCCGCCACCAGCCCCGCGAAGTGCGCCATGTCGACCATCAGGTACGCGCCGACCTCGTCCGCGATCCGGCGGAACTCGGCGAAGTCGAGCTGCCGGGGGTAGGCCGACCAGCCCGCGACGATCAGCTTCGGCCGGGACTCCTTCGCCAGCCGCTCCACCTCGGCCATGTCGACCCGGCCGTCGTCGCCGACGTGGTAGGCGACGACGTCGTAGAGCTTGCCGGAGAAGTTGATCTTCATGCCATGGGTCAGGTGCCCGCCGTGCGCGAGGTTCAGGCCCATGATGGTGTCGCCCGGCTTGAGCAGCGCGAACATCGCGGCGGCGTTGGCCTGGGCGCCGGAGTGCGGCTGGACGTTGGCGTGCTCGGCGCCGAACAGCTCCTTGACCCGGTCGATCGCGATCTGCTCGACCACGTCGACGTGCTCGCAGCCGCCGTAGTAGCGGCGGCCCGGGTAGCCCTCGGCGTACTTGTTGGTGAGGACCGAGCCCTGTGCCTCCATGACCGCGACCGGGGCGAAGTTCTCCGAGGCGATCATCTCGAGCGTGGACTGCTGCCGGTGCAGCTCGGCGTCGACCGCGGCGGCCACAGCCGGGTCGAACTCGTGCAGGGATGTGTTCAGGACGGACATACGGCTACGACTCCTCAGCCGGCGGAGAACGCGGTGTACTCGTCGGCGGAGAGCAGGTCGCCCGGCTCGTCCGTGACGCGCACCTTGAACAGCCAGCCGCCCTCGAAGGGGGCCGAGTTCACCAGGGACGGGTCGTTCACGACGTCCTCGTTGACCTCGGTGACCTCACCGGAGACCGGGGAGTAGAGGTCGGACACCGACTTGGTCGACTCCAGCTCGCCGCAGGTCTCGCCCGCGGACAGGGCGGCACCGACCTCCGGGAGCTGGACGAAGACGACGTCGCCGAGCGCGTTCGCCGCGTGCTCCGTGATGCCGATCGTCGAGACACCGTCCTCGGCGCCCGACAGCCACTCGTGCTCCTTGCTGTAACGCAGCTCTTTGGGGTTGCTCATGGCCTGGATTCTCCTGTACGCGCGGGAGTGCTGATGAAGGGGACCGCTGGTGAGCGGGGGTGAGAGGCCCGGGACCGCTGTGACGGCCCGCGGCCAGTGTCTACTTCTGGCGCTTGTAGAACGGCAGCGCCACGACCTCGTACGGCTCGTGACTGCCCCGGATGTCCACGGCCACACCGGGCGTGCCGGGAGCCGCGTGCGCGGGGTCGACGTACGCCATCGCGATCGGCTTGCCGAGCGTGGGGGAGGGGGCGCCGGAGGTGACCTCGCCGATCACCTCGCCGCCGGTGACGACCGGGTATCCGGCGCGCGGGACCCTACGGCCCTCGGCGACGAGGCCGACCAGGACGCGGGGCGGGTTCTGCTCGGCGCGTGCGGCGGCCTCCGCCAGGGCCTCGCGGCCCACGAAGTCGCCGTCCTTCTCGAACTTCACCACCCGGCCGAGCCCGGCGTCGAAGGGCGTCAGGGAGGTGCTCAGCTCGTGCCCGTACAGCGGCATGCCCGCCTCGAGGCGCAGGGTGTCGCGGCAGGACAGCCCGCACGGGACCAGACCGGCGCCCTCGCCCGCCTTGGTCAGGGCCTGCCACAGCTCGACGGCGTGCTCCGGCTTCACGAACAGCTCGAAGCCGTCCTCGCCGGTGTACCCGGTGCGGGCGATGAGGGCCGGGACGCCCGCGACCGTGCCGGGCAGACCGGCGTAGTACTTCAGGCCGTCGAGGTCGGCGTCGGTCAGGGACTTCAGGATCCCCGGGGACTCCGGGCCCTGTACGGCGAGCAGCGCGTAGGCGTCCCGGTCGTCGCGCACCTCGGCGTCGAAGCCGGCGGAACGTTCCACCAGTGCGTCCAGGACCACCTGGGCGTTGGAGGCGTTCGCGACGACCATGTATTCGGCCTCGGCCAGCCGGTACACGATCAGGTCGTCGAGGATGCCGCCGTCGGCCTGGCAGATCATGGTGTAGCGGGCGCGGCCGGGCTTGACCCCGCCGATGTTGCCGACCAGCGCGTGGTCGAGGAGCGCGGCGGCCCCCGGTCCCGTGACGGTGATCTCGCCCATGTGGGAGAGGTCGAACAGCCCAGCCTTCGTGCGCACGGCGTTGTGCTCGTCACGCTCGGAGCCGTAGCGCAGGGGCATGTCCCAGCCGGCGAAGTCGGTCATCGTCGCGCCGAGCGAACGATGCAGGGCATCGAGCGCGGTGTGGCGGAGTTCTCCTGTACTGCTCATCGGTCGGTCGTCTCCAAGGGCATGACGGGCGAGGTCGTTCCTCCCCATCTGTCATCGGAACCTGAGAGGTTCGCCATGACCGCGCAGGTCAATGGCTTGCACCTTGGGTGGAGCCACGCCGCTTCCCCGGACTCCGGAGAAGGGTGCGGCCCGCTTTTCAGATGTGCCTCGCCCGCGCGGTAACGGGGCCTGAGAGATTCAAGGGAGGGACTTGCTCCTTCGGCGCCCCAGCGTCGGACGGTGCTGGGGACTCTCCCGCGCGGATTCAAACGGCCGGTATGCAGTTGGCGCGCACATCATTGCACGCATTGTCGCGGGGTGGCAGGGGGACCACCCTGTAGCAGGCCTGTTGCAGGAAGAGGACTAAAACCAGAGACATCGGGCATTACCTTCTCTTTACACTCGGCGGGCATGGGACTCCGTACCTGGCCCCAGGGGAGGACGATCACGGTGAACAGGACCACCGCGTACGCCACGACATCGGGCATCGCGCTGCCCGAGCAGCCGGCCGCACCGGTGCGCGCGGCCTGCGGCCCGCAGCCGGTGCCGGTCGTCCGCGATCTGCGCGAGCGCGCCGGCCGCGGCCCGCACGCGCTGCTGTTCGGCCCCCGCGACATCGTCGTGGTCACGGGCCTGCCCGGCAGCGGCAAGTCCACGCTGATGCGGCGCACCGTGCCGGGCCGGCGCATCGACTCCCAGGACACCCGCGACCACTGGGACCGCCGGATGCCGCGCGCCCTGCCGTACGCGATCTACCGCCCGCTCGTCCGTCTCGCCCACTACGCCGGGCTGCGCCGCGCCCTGCGCGACGGCGAGGCCGTCGTCGTGCACGACTGCGGCACACAGGCCTGGGTCCGCCGCTGGCTCGCCCGCGAGGCCCGCCGCCGCGGCGGCACGCTCCACCTGCTGATGCTCGACGTCACCCCCGAGCAGGCCCTGGCCGGCCAGCGCGACCGCGGCCGCGGCGTCTCGCGGTACGCGTTCCTGCGTCACCGCGCGGCCACCACCCGCCTGCTGCGCGAGGTGGAACAGGGCGAACTGCCCACCGGCTGCGGCTCGGCGATCCTCGCCGACCGCGACGCGGCGAACACCCTGCGCCGCATCGGCTTCGTGGGCTGACCGCCCAGACCGGTGGGCCGGTGTCCGTGGGCCCGGTCGGTTTGCGGTGGTGGGCCGGTGTCCGTGGGCCCGGTCGGTTTGCGGCGGTGTGCCGGTGTCCTGGGGCCGGTCGGTTTGCGGTGGTGGGCCGGTGTCCGTGGGCCCGGTCGGTTTGCGGCGGTGTGCCGGTGTCCTGGGGCCGGTCTGTTCGCGGTGGTGGGCCGGTGTCCGTGGGCCCGGTCGGTTTGCGGCGGTGAGCCGGTGTTCATGGGCCTGGTTGTCCGCGGCCAATGAGCCGGTGTTCACGGGCGCGGGCCGGCCGCGGCGGTGAGCCGTGTTCGTGGGGTGCGGGCCCCCGGCCCGGGTGGCTGTTCGCGGCTCGTGGTTCACGGGGTGGCCGTCCGCCGTTCCCGAGCCGCTAGCCTTTGAGCCACAGCAGTGGTTCCAGGCAGGCGGTAGGCAGATGGACTTCCCGGCGGACTTCTCCGCGGACTTCCCGGCGCAGACGCAGACCCACCCGCACGGCGGATGGCCCGGCAACGAGCTGGAGGAGGTGCTCTCGGCCTCCCTCGGCGCCGGTCCCTCGGCCGGCGGGCGGATCGTCGAGGTGCTCGGCAGGAGCTTCGTGTGGATCCCGCTGCCCAGCGGCGGCGGCCCGCAGAGCGGCCCCCTCGACCTCCCCGGCATCGAGATCGAGGGCCAGGCGTACGTGCCGGTGTTCAGCTCCGAGGAGCAGTTCCGCCAGGTCGTCGGCTCGCACATGTCGTACACCATCGCGCCGGCCGTGGAGTTCGCCCGCGGTCTGCCCCCGCACGCGGGGATGGCCATCAACCCGGGCGGCGTCGTCGGCATCCCGCTCCCGCCGCAGGCCGTGGCCGAGCTGTGCCGGGCCGGCCGGACCCCGCTGGACGGCCCCGCGAGCGGCGGCCGGGTCCGCCTCTTCGAGCCGGACTGGCAGGACGACCCGGTGGACTTCCTCGCCGCCGCCTCCGCCGAGTTCGAGGCGATCGGCGTCGTCGTCTCCGCCCGCCGCTGCCTCGCCGCGATCGAGACCGCCGACCCGGTGATGTTCGTCGGCGTCGAACTCTCCCAGTGGGAAGGCGACCTGCGCGCCCTCCCCCTGGACGCCCTCACCCGCGCGGTCACCGACGCCCCGGCCCCCTGGCCGGTCAACCTGGTACTCCTGGACGTCGCGGAGGACCCGGTGGGCGAGTGGATGAAGGACAGGGTCCGGCCGTTCTACCAGCGGTAGGACGACGAGCCACAGACGGACCCGCACCCGCCGGACGAGGGCAAGTCCCGAGTCGGCGGGCGGGCTTAAGCTAGGTCACGGTCGAGGCGTTGTACGAAGGGGCGGTAAAGGTGAGCGCGAGCGGCACGGCCGCGGCCGGACAGGTCGAGCACATGCTGCGCCAGGTCACGCCCGGGCGTTATGACGCCTATGAGGCCCTCCTGCGCGCTCTCGCGACCCCGCACAGCGGCCAGATCTGGATGCTCCTGTGGCACGGCCAGGCCGGATCCCCCGACGCCCAGTACGGAAACATGGAGGTCGAGCGCTGCGGCTACGCCCCCTGTGTGACCTCCGCGCAGGAGCTCTCGGCGAGCGGCTGGAACCGCAGTTACGAGGTGGTCGACGGACTCGACGTGGCCCGCGCCCTCTACCCCGACCACTACGGCCTCTGGCTCAACCCGCACGCCCCCGGCGGCGGCGTCGGCATCCCCTGGCTCGACCTGCGCCGGATCGCCACGGGCCTGGACCGCCAGCCCGCCGGACCCCTGCGGCTGTCCGAACCGGCCATCGAGATCCCGCAGTTCTACGCCCTGCTCACGCAGAACGCCCACCGCACCCCGGCCGTCCGCTCGCTGCGCCGCGCCTGGGTGCAACCCGCGCTCGGGGCGCCGTATCTCGCCATCGGACTCGACGTCTACGACACCTCGCCGCCGGCCGTGGACGCGGTGCGCGCGATGATGCAGCAGTCCCTCGGCGCCGTACCGGACGGGCTCCCCGTGTCGACCGTCGCGATGTCCGACGAGCACGACCCGGTCGCCATGTGGCTGCGCGCCGGCGCACGCCCCTTCTACGACCGTGAGGCCCACGCCACGGCCCCCGTCCAGGCCCCGGCTTCGGGCTACGGATACCCCCCTGTCCAGGGCAGGTACTGACCCGCTCCGCAGGTCCCTCGGAGGCCGTTCCCGCACCGCCCCCGAACACGACAACCGTTCAGGTCTCCGCGCGTAGATAAGGGTGAAAAGGGCAGTGTTGTCCTAAAATGCCCAGGACGCAGTGCGTCCGACCCCTGTTACCCGTTGTCCGGATAACGGAACCCTGCAGACAGCATCACGTTTACGCATCCTTTCATCGCCAAGTCTGGCAACAGATCGCCAAAGCGTTGAAGACTCCCCGCAAGACACGGGCCGGGTCGGTCTTGTGTACGAGACAAACAAAACCGCTACAGCGGCAGCCAGGGGGTCGGCCATCGCCGGCCCGAGAGGGGTCAATCGCACCGTGACCGCACCGATCGAGACCACCGGGGCGGAAGCCGGAGCACAGCCCGAGGCCGTGCTCGCCGGGGTCAAGAAGAGCCAGATCGAGGGGCGCTCGCTCACCCAGATCGCCTGGATGCGCTTCAAGCGGGACAAGGTGGCGATGGCGGGAGGCGTCGTCGTCATCCTGCTCGTGCTGATGGCGGTGTTCTCCAAGCCGATCCAGTGGATCTTCAACCTCGATCCCAACAAGTTCAACCAGGACCTCATCGACCCGGCGCTGCTCGCGCCCAAGGGTGGCTGGGGAGGAATGAGTTGGGACCACCCGCTCGGCGTGGACCCGCAGTACGGCCGGGACATGCTCGCCCGCATCATCGACGGCTCCTGGGTCTCCCTCCTGGTCGCGGGCGGCGCCACGCTGCTGTCCGTGTGCATCGGCACCGTGCTCGGTGTCGTCGCCGGCTACTACGGCGGCTGGATCGACAGCGTCATCAGCAGGCTGATGGACACCTTCCTCGCGTTCCCGCTGCTGCTGTTCGCCATCTCGATCTCGGCCTCGGTGCAGGACGGCTTCTTCGGTCTCGACGGCCTGTCCCTGCGCATCTGCGTGCTGATCTTCGTGATCGGCTTCTTCAGCTGGCCGTACATCGGCCGCATCGTGCGGGCGCAGACCATGACCCTGCGCAAGCGGGAGTTCATCGAGGCGGCCACCAGCCTCGGAGCGCGCGGCCCGTACGTCCTGTTCCGGGAACTGCTCCCCAACCTCGTCGCGCCGATCCTCGTCTACTCGACGCTGATCATCCCGACGAACATCCTGTTCGAGGCCGCGCTGAGCTTCCTCGGTGTCGGTATCGCTCCGCCGCAGGCCTCCTGGGGCGGCATGCTCAGCAACGCTGTGGATCTCTACACGGCTGATCCGCAGTACATGTTCGTGCCCGGACTGGCGATCTTCATCACCGTCCTGGCCTTCAACCTGCTGGGTGACGGGCTGCGTGACGCCCTCGACCCTCGCAGCAAGTGATCCATCGAATGAGGGGGCTTCCTCAGGTGAAGACGAGAAGGGTGACCGCCGGCGTTGCGTCGGTCCTGGCGCTGGCGCTGGGTGCTACCGCGTGCGGCGGCGGAGGTGACGACAACGACGGGGGAGGCAACGGCAAGAAGGACGCCGCGCTGAACTCGATCGTCAACGCGTCGAGCAAGAAGGGCGGGACGGTCTCGTACGAGCACTCGGACGTGCCGGACTCCCTCGACCCGGGCAACACGTACTACGGCTGGGTGCAGAACTTCTCCCGCCTCTACGGCAGAACGCTCACCACGTTCAAACCGGCGGCGGGCAAGGAAGGCCTGGAGGTCGTGCCGGACCTCGCCGAGGGCCTCGGCAAGTCCAGCCCGGACGCCAAGACCTGGACGTACAAGCTGCGTGCGGGTGTGAAGTTCCAGGACGGCACCCCGGTGACGTCCAAGGACGTGAAGTACGCCGTCGAGCGTTCCAACTTCGCGCCCGAGGCGCTGTCCAACGGCCCGACGTACTTCAAGGCGTACCTTGAGGGCGGCGACAAGTACAAGGGCCCGTACAAGGACAAGTCCGCCGAGGGCATCAAGTCCATCGAGACGCCGGACGACCGGACGATCGTCTTCAAGCTGAAGCAGCCGTTCGCCGACTTCGACTACCTGGCGACGTTCTCGCAGACGGCCCCGGTGCCGCAGTCGAAGGACACCGGTGCGAAGTACGTGCAGGCCATCCAGTCCTCCGGCCCGTACCAGTTCCAGTCCTACGAGGAGGGCCGCAGCGCCACCCTCGTGCGCAACCCGCAGTGGGACGCGAAGACGGACCCGAACCGCAAGGCCCTGGCGGACAAGATCACGATCAAGTTCAAGGTCAACCCGGTCACGGTCGACAACAACCTGCTCTCCGACAAGATCACGGCTGACGCGGCCGGCACGGGTGTGCAGCCGCAGACCCAGCCGAAGGTGCTGCGCGGCAAGTACGCCAACCAGACGGACAGCTCGTACGCCGGCGCGACGCAGTACATCGCGCTGAACGTGAACGTGAAGCCGTTCGACAACGCCGACTGCCGCAAGGCCGTGCAGTGGGGCCTCGACAAGCAGTCGGTGCTCGACGCCATGGGCGGTTCGCCGAAGGGCGACGTGGCGACCACGCTGCTGCCGCCGTCGGTCAACGGCTACACCAAGTTCGACACCTACGCGACCGACGGTCACAAGGGTGACGTGGCCAAGGCCAAGGCGGCGCTGAAGGCGTGCGGCAAGCCGAACGGCTTCAACACGATCCTGACGGCCCGTTCCGACCGGCCCGCCGAGGTCGCGCAGGCCACGGCCGTCCAGGCGTCGCTGAAGAAGATCGGCATCAACATCGAGATCAAGCAGTTCCCCTCCGGCAAGTACTTCTCCAACTTCGCCGGTGTCCCGAGCTACGTCCACGACAACAAGCTCGGCATGCTCTCGATGGCGTGGGGCGCCGACTGGCCGACCGGCTACGGCTTCCTCGACCAGGTCGTCAACGGTGCCGCCATCAAGCCCTCGGGCGGCAACAACCTGATGGAGCTGGACGACCCGAAGATCAACAAGGCCCTGACGGACGCGATCGCCAACACCGACGACGCGGCCCGCACCAAGGCCTGGGGCGACATCGACAAGATGGTGCTCGACAACGCCTCGGTCGTTCCTGTCATCTACCGCAAGAACCTGCTGCTCAGGCCGACATCCGCGGCCAACGTCACGGTCACGCAGGCCTACCTCGGCATGTACGACTACCTGCTGATGAGCTCCTCGAAGTAACCAGCGGGCCGGATCCTTTCGAAAGG
>NZ_JBHUQX010000238.1:0-14593 GCF_042674225.1 Streptomyces sp. NPDC056948 | reverse complement strand
TTGTTGTCGTCCTTGTCGCCGCTCAGCATGGCGATGCCGATGCCGATCACGACCGCCGCGACCACCGCGACCGCGCCGATCAGCAGGCCCTTGGTGTTCGGGCCGCGGCCACCGCGGCCGCCTCCGCCTACCTGGTGCTGCGGAGCGGTGGTGGCTCCGCCGCCGCCGGGCAGCGTCTCCGGGGCCGCGTAGTGCGCGTTCGGCCGGCCGTGGCCACCCTGCTGCTGGGGGACCTGGCCGTACGCCGCGGTCTGGCCCGCGCCCGCCTGCGGCTGCTGCTGACCGTAGGAGCGAGTACCGACCGCGCGCACCCGGTTGACCGAGTTCGGGTAGCCGTAGCCCCCGGACGGCGGCTGGGCTCCGTTGGCCTGCCCGTCGGCGTAGAGATAGCCGAACGGGTCGTCGTCCTCGGGCGTGCTCGCGCCGTTGTTGCCGGGCGTCATCCCTTGGTCTCCTCAGTCAGGTGCGGTGCGATGCGGTACGGGTCGTGAGAGAGCGAGCCTACCCGCTCCCAGTGACCCAAACGGGTGACTCAGACCGCATCAACTCGCTGACCTCGGGTTCACCCCGCGCGTCTGTGTTGTTTGGGACG
The DNA here is from genome assembly GCF_042674225.1 of Streptomyces sp. NPDC056948. Lineage (NCBI taxonomy): Bacteria > Bacillati > Actinomycetota > Actinomycetes > Kitasatosporales > Streptomycetaceae > Streptomyces > Streptomyces sp. NPDC056948. Next base: position 14,001 of record NZ_JBHUQX010000238.1, on the reverse strand, counting down.
AGATCGTTTCTCGACGTACATCCGCTCGTCAGCGGACTTCAACACTTCGTCCGCCGTCATTCCACAGTGTGCCCATCCGATGCCGAAACTGGCGCCGACCCGGACGGCACGCCCCTCGGCGCGGATGGGCTGGATGATCTCGTTGCGGAGGCGGACCGCGAGGTCCTGCGCGTCGGCCCGGCCGAGTCCGTCCGCGAGGATGACGAATTCGTCACCCCCGAGGCGGGCGACCGTGTCGCCGTCGCGGACGCCGCCGCTCAGCCGCCGGGCGACCTCGATGAGAACCGCGTCACCCGCGTTGTGCCCGAACCGGTCGTTGATCGACTTGAAGCCGTCGAGGTCGCAGAAGAGGACGGCGAGGCCCTTCGTGCCGTCGTCGTGGTCGCCGTCACCCTCCGGGGCGACGGTGTGCACATGGTGGTCGTAGGCGTCGTACGGCTCGGCGGTCTGCCGGAAGTCGAAGCCGGGGCCGACGACGTCGAAGGCGGGGTGGCCGTAGGCCGCGTCATGGGACTCGGCGACGACGGAGTGCGGGGGCGCGGCGCGCTGGCAGAGCCGCGACGACAGACGGGAGCGCAGCTCCGCGGAGTTCGGCAGGCCGGTGAGCGAGTCGTGCGAGGCGCGGTGGGCGAGCTGCAGCTCGCGGCGCTTGCGCTCCTCGATGTCCTCGACATGGGTGAGGAGGAAGCGCGGGCCGTCGGCGGCGTCCGCGACCACGCTGTTGCGCAGGCTGACCCAGACGTAGGTGCCGTCCCGGCGGCCGAGGCGGAGTTCCGCGCGGCCGCCCTCCGCCGAGGTCCGCAGCAGGGTGCCTATGTCCTCGGGGTGGACCAGGTCGGAGAAGGAGTAGCGGCGCATCGCGGAGGCGGGGCGGCCCAGCAGCCGACACAGGGCGTCGTTCGTGCGCAGGATCCGGCCGTGCTGGTCGCCGCCCATCTCGGCGATGGCCATGCCGGACGGGGCGTACTCGAAGGCCTGCCTGAAGCTTTCCTCGCTCGCCCGCAGCGCCTGCTGCTCACGCTCCAGCCGGACGAGCGCGCGCTGCATGTTGGCGCGCAGCCGGGCGTTGCTGATCGCGATGGCGGCCTGGAAGGCGTACATCTGGAGCGCCTCGCGGCCCCAGGCACCGGGGCGGCGGCCGTTGCGCGGGCGGTCCACGGAGAGCACACCGATCAGCTCGCCGCATGCCGCGCTGCCCTGCGGCCCGGGCGCGTACATGGGCGCGAAGAGCCGGTCGGCCGGATGCCACTCGTCCTCGAAGCGGGGCGCGGGGCCGTCGGTGTACCACTGCGGGACGTCGTCGTCGTCGAGGACCCAGCCCTCGGTGTGCGGTATGAACACCAGGTCGCCCCAGTGCTCGCCCATGCCGAGGCGGCGTTCCCAGGATTCGCGCGAGCCGACGCGGCCGGTGATGAGGGCCTCGGCGGCGGGGTTCCCGGCGAAGGCGGCGACGACGAGATCGCCGTCGGGGCGTACGAGGTTCACGCACGCCATCTCGTACCCGAGAGCGGCGACGACGCCCTCCGCGACGGTCTGCAGTGTGTCCGCCAGGCTGCGGGCCGTGTTCATGTCGGCCATGACCTGGTGCAGTTGTCGCAGGGACGCAAGGCGGACGTAGGGCTCCGACTCGGTCTCCATGCTCGCCCTCCCCCCGAGACCTCGCAGCGATTCAAGGGTTCTCATCGGCGTATCGTCCTGGCAGCTTCCCAGCCACTGAATCACAGCGCGCTGCTCACTCGGTACACAGGGTCAACAATTCCTACCCCTTGTGACTCAAGTCACAGGCAAAGCTGAACAATTGCCTGGAGTTTCTGCGTTCCTCCGAGTTGTTCCTCGTTCTTCCTCGTTCTTCCTCGTTCTCGGCGAATTCCCCGAGCGCCTCGTCGAAGGCTTGGGCCCGTCCGATCCGCCGGAAGTCCTAGGACCCTGGTCAGGCGGGAGCCCGATGCGCGGCGCGCGGGGCGGAGATTAGCGTTTCGGATGTGCCGAACACTCCCTCTGCCACGTCCCCGATCATTCCGTCACCCGCCTCCGGGCATGCTGAGGGGGTGAGCAACGACGAGTTCCGCGCCGCCATGTCCCGGCTGGCCTCGGGCGTGGTCCTGGTGACCGCGCAGGAGCCGCCGCTCGACCCGGACGACCCCTCGGCGCCGGGCAGCGAGGACGTGGGCATGACGGCCACGGCCTTCATGTCGGTGTCCCTGGACCCGCCCATGGTGCTGGTGAGCCTGCGTGAGGGCTCCCGCATGGACGACCTGCTCGACGAACAGCCCCAGTGGGCGGTCTCGGTCCTGTCCGAGAGCCAGCGGCACATCGCGGGCCGGTTCGCCATGAAGGGCCGGGTCAGCGACCGGCTCCTGTTCGCCGACATCCCGTACACGCGCGGCGAGTACAGCGGGGCGCCCCTGGTGGGCGGCGCCCTGGCCGTCCTGGAGTGCCGCACCGAGCAGCGCGTCCAGGCCGGCGATCACACGCTGGTCATCGGCCGCGTCCTGACCGCCCACGTACCGAACGCGGAGGGCGGGCCGCTGACGTACTTCCGGGGGCGGTACCGGCAGTTGGGGTGAGGCGGAAACCCGGTGGCCCGGGGGTGACCGGCGACCCTAGGGTGCGCGCATGACGACGACGGGCCCTCACCTCGAAGAGATCACCGCCGGGAACCTCGACGCCGCCCTCGGCATCCGCGTCCGCCCCGACCAGGAACACGCGGTCGCCCCGGTCGTGAAGTCACTGGCGGAGGCCTACGTCCATCCCGGCATCGCCTGGCCCCGCCTCATCGTCGACGGCGGCCGCCCGGTCGGCTTCCTCATGGCCTGCCTCGGCATCGACTGGTACGAGGACGGCAGCGTGCTGCGCTCGGGCCTGTGGCGGCTGAACATCGCGGCCGGTGAGCAGGGCAAGGGGTACGGCCGGTTCGCCGTCGAGTCGGTCGCCGCCGAGCTGCGGCGGCGCGACAGCAAGCAGCTCTACGTCACCTGGCATCCCGGCCCCGACGGCCCTGAGGGCTTCTACCTGGGGCTCGGCTTCCACCCGAACGGGGAGACGAGCGGAGGCGAGACCGTAGGGGTACTGGAGCTGGGCTAGCTCCAGCCCTGCCCCGATCGGCCCCGCTTGGTCTCCGAGCGCTGCTTCTTCTCGCGCAGCCGGCGCTCGTTGATCCCCCGGGGGATCCGGCTCTGCCTGCGGGGCTTGGGCGGGGGTGCGGTGGCCTCGGCCAGGAGGGCGGCGAGGCGTACGGCGGCGGACTCGCGGTTGCGCCACTGGGAGCGGTGCTCGGAGGACCGTACGGTGACGACTCCGTCGACCAGGCGCCCGGCCAGCCGCTCCAGCGCCCGCTGCTTCCACACCTCGGGCAGCGCCTCGGTCTTCGCCAGGTCGAAGCTGAGCTCGACCTTCGAGTCACTGGTGTTGACGTGCTGCCCGCCGGGCCCCGAGGACCGCGAGAAACGCCACATGAGCTCGGCCTCGGGCAGGGAGACGGAGCCGCGGATGACGTGGGGACCAGACATGCCGTCCATGTTCCCGCTTCTGTCCAGTCCACGTCATCCCAATAATCGCGAGTAAAGAAAGTAAAGGAGCTGGAACCTCGCGTACCCCTCTCCACGTTCATGGGGGTAGCTGTAGCTTCGGTGCCGCAGCTTCTTTGCCGCACGTAAACGAGGGAAGGGACTCCCAACAATGGCTGTAAGCCTGTCCAAGGGTGGCAACGTCTCGCTCACCAAGGAGGCTCCGGGCCTGACCGACGTCACCGTGGGCCTCGGCTGGGACGTCCGCACCACCACCGGCACGGACTTCGACCTCGACGCGTCCGCGATCGCGGTGAACACGCAGGGCAAGGTCTTCTCGGACGCCCACTTCGTGTTCTTCAACAACAAGCAGACCCCGGACAACACGATCGTCCACACCGGTGACAACCGCACGGGTGAGGGCGCCGGCGACGACGAGGCGATCAACGTCAACCTCGCCGGCCTCCCGGCCGACATCGAGAAGATCGTCTTCCCGGTGTCCATCTACGACGCCGAGAACCGCTCGCAGAACTTCGGCCAGGTCCGCAACGCCTACATCCGCATCGTCAACCAGGCCGGCGGCGCCGAGATCGCCCGCTACGACCTGTCGGAGGACGCGGCCACGGAGACGGCCATGGTCTTCGGCGAGCTGTACCGCAACGGCGCGGAGTGGAAGTTCCGCGCAGTCGGCCAGGGCTACGCCTCGGGCCTGGTCGGCATCGCCCAGGACTTCGGCGTGAACGTCTGACGGACGCCGGCTCGTCTGACTTGCGGAGCCCCCTGGCCTTGTAAAAGGGCCGGGGGGCTCCTCCCTTTGGGTGCGCGGGGAACTGCGCGACAAGCCACAACGAACCCGCAGCCGCCCCTGGCACCTGAGCACCCACGGCTCTCCGGCCACCCTCACGGCCGCTCCGGCTTCCCCTCCCCGTACAGCCACTCCTCCCAGATCCCCTCGAAGTCCTCCCCCGGCGCCTGCTCCTCGACGTACGCCGTGAACTCGGCCGTGTCCGCGTTCCCATGGCGATGCTCCGTCGCCCACCCCCGCAGGATGTCGAAGAACCTGTCGTCGCCCACGGTCTGACGGATCTTGTGGAGGACCATCGCGCCGCGCTGGTAGACGGGGTCGCCGGAGATGTTCGCGGCATCCGCGGGCTTCGCGGGCGGGAATGCCCAGAGGTCCTTGTACGTCTTCTCCCCGTTCTCGTACAGCGCGTCGAAGGACTCCTGCGCGCTCTCTCCGCCGTGGTCCTCCCGCCACAGCCACTCCGCGTACGTCGCGAAGCCCTCGTTGAGCCACATGTCGCGCCAGCTCTCCGGCGTGACGGAGTCGCCGTACCACTGGTGGGCGAGTTCGTGGACGAGGAGGGTGATGCCGGGGGCGCCGGGGAAGACGGGGCGCGTCTGGGTCTCCAGGGCGTAGCCGACCTCGGCCGCGCGGTCGACGATCGCGCCGGTGGAGGAGAAGGGGTAGGGGCCGAATCGCCGCTCCGCCCAGCGCAGGATCTCCGGGATGCGCCCGAGCACCGCGCGGCTCGCCTCCTTCTCCGACGGGTCGACGGCCGCGTACACGGGCAGACCGTCCCGGGCCGTGGAGCGGGTGATGTCGTAACGGGTGATGTCGTAGCGGCCGATCGCGAGCGTGGCGAGGTAGCTCGCCATGGGCTCGGCGGAGTGCCAGCGGAACGTCGTACGGCCGCCCTTCGCGGTCCTGACGTTGCGCAACTCCCCGTTGGAGACCGCCCGGAGCCCCCGCGGCACAGTCACCGTGAGGTCGTACGACGCCTTGTCGGACGGGTGGTGGTTGCCGGGGAACCACGCCATCGACCCCGTCGGCTCGCCCATCGCGAGCACCCCGTCCGCGGTGCGCAGCCAGCCCTCCTGGGAGCCGTCCGGGTCGGTGACGGTCTCGGGCGCCCCGGAGTAGCGGACGGTCACGCGGAACGTCTCGTCCTGGCCGAGATCCTTGCGCGGCCGGACGGTGAGCTCCTGCCCGGCGCGGTTCCAGCGTGCCGTCTCACCGCCGACGGTGACCTTGCCGACGTCCAGGCCGATCAGGTCGAGGTTGAAGGCGGAGAGGTCCTTGGTCGCCCGCGCGGTGAGCGTGGCCGTGCCGGTGAGGTGGTGGGCGTCGGGGTCGTAGGCGAGGCGCAGGCCGTAGTGGGTGACGTCGTAGCCGCCGTTGCCCGCCTTCGGGAAGTAGGGGTCGCGTACGCCGGAGCCACCCGGGGTGCCGTGGACCCCGCCGCAGGCCGTGAGGGCGAGAGCGGAGACGAGCAGGGCGGGGACAAGACGTACAGACCGGGCCACGATCTCGATCCTATGGGGGGGCGTGACAGCATCACCCCCGTGCTCGACATCGGCTACGCCCTCTCCAACCGCTTCCCCGACCCGCCGCAGACCGACTACCGCCGCGCGGACGTCCGCGCCCTGCGGCACGACCTGTTCTGCGGTGACGTCTATCTGGCGGACACCAAGACGGACCACGAGGTGTCCACAGCCTGGGGATGGGTTCCGGTGCTCGACTTCGCGTGGGCGCTGTGCGACATCGTGGAGCGGATCGACCGGGACCCGGCGGGCTCGCGGGCGTCCCGGCCGCAGCGGGCGGAGCTGGACTTCACCGAGTCGACCGACCGGATGCTGTTCGAGCGCCGCTTCGGCTGGGTGGACATCGAGGCCGACTGGATGCGCGCGGAGGAGCCCCCGCTCACCGTCTCCCACACCGAACTGCGCCGCGAGTCCCGGGACTTCCTGCACGACCTGATCGCCGACCTCACCGATCTGCACGACGACCTCGCCGAGAACCCGGCGATCTGGACCCTCCAGGCCCGCTTCCCCAGGGTCTCCTGAGGGCGGTCCGCCACCGGGCTGACACGATCACCCTGCGACGACCGGCGACGGACACGGGGAGAACGGACGCATGACCGACGGGCGAGTGACCTACGGCCTGAACTACAAGATGACGCCACCGGTCATCGTCAGCGGAGAAGGGTTGCCGCAGGGCACCTCCGTCCGGCTCCACCGCGACCCCGACAGCCCCGCGCCGGACCGACTCCGCTCACTGCGTGCCTTCCATCTGCGCGCAGAGGACTGGGCGCCGGTCGTCCGGGTGGTGACGGAGCAGCCCCTGGGGTCACGGCTGAGCGGACGCCCGGCGGTGTACCACGTCCTGGATCCGTACGGCGCTCCGCTCGGGCGGATCACCCTGCGGCGGCGCCGCGCCTTCCGGTGGGGTCGCAAACGCTGGACCGTGGAACCGGCGGCTGGGCCCGTCCTGCACGGGTACGAGGGCCGACTGGTGTGGTGGGCGCTGTGGTGGCCCTTCGGGCTGCCGGTCTATCTCCTCTTTCTGGTCCTGGCCCTGATGGCGGAGATCGACGACGGCTTCCGTCCGCCCCGGCGCATCACCTGGCGGGACGGCTCCCACCGCGCCCATCTCGTCTTCCGCGCGGTGGCCGAGGACTACCGGCTGCTGAGGCACGAACTGGACCCCCGTCTGGTCAACGCCCTCATTGGCCTGCACCAGTCCTACGACTGCCCGGAGCAGGCGGGGTCGGGCGGCTGGTACGGGATATGAGCGTGCGGTGATCAGCCCTCCACCCTGATCCCCCACTCCATCGCCAGCACCGGTGCCAGATCCAGCAGTTGCGCCGTACTGATCACCGCCCCCGACAGCCGGTCGAGACCCCGGCTGATCTCCAGCGACGCGGCCCCGCGCAGGTCGACGTCCGTGAGGGTCGCCGCGTGCAGGTCGACGCCCTTCAGGGCGCAGTCCACGAACTCCACCCGCTCCAGGCGGGCTCCCCCGAAGTCCGGCTCGACGAGGACACAGCCCTCGAAGACGACGTCTCTGAGCCGGGCCGTGCGCAGATTCAGATAGTCGATCTTGCCGCCGCGGATCAGCACCCGCTCCAGCACCGCCCCGTGCAACTGCGGTCCCCCGAGGCGCGCGTCGGTCAGCTCCACGTCCCGCAGGGTCGCCTCGGCGAGGTCGGTGCCGACGCCCCGGACACCGGTGAGGGCCGAGTCCAGGACCCGGGCATGCCGCAGCCGGGTCTCGTCCAGCGCGCACCCCGTCAGCGCACAGTCCATGAAACGGGCGCCCGCCCCGTCCTGCCCGGTGAGATCCGCGTCCCGGAACTCCAGCCCGTCGTAATCCCCGTCCGGCTCCAGCTCACCGCCCTCGTACGGCTCCAGCACGGGCAGCCGCACCTCCGGTCGCCGCGCGCCCTTCACACCCGTACCGCCCGCCGCTCTCCTCGCCATGTCCCCATGCTGCACCCCACCACTGACAACGCCCCCTGACCTGCGCGAACACCGTCCATGTCACATTTCGGCGCCGCCGGCGGTCGTACTCCCAGAAGGCGATTCCGACCTTAGGGAGACCCCCAGCCATGCACCGCATCACCGTCATCGGCGGCGGCTTCGCCGGACTGACCGCCGCCATCACCGCCGCCGAGGCGGGCGTCAAGGTCACCATGCACGAGGCCCACCACACCCTGGGCGGCCGGGCCCGCACCGCCGAGGGCCCGTACCGCACGAACGAGGGCCCGCACGCCCTCTACAGCGGCGGCCCGCACTGGGCCTGGCTGAAGCAGCGCGACCTCATCGGCCCGCTCGCCCCGATCCCGCCCCTGGAGGGCGCCCGGCTACGGCTGCGGCACCACGGCGTGCTGCGCCGCACCCCACCCTTCCCGATGCTGAAGCTGCTGCGCCGGACCGCCCGGCAGGCGCCCGTGGACGTCGACTTCCTGACCTGGGCGACCGGCGTCGCGGGTGAGGAGGGCGCCCGGGCCGCCGCCCACTACTCCGCCGTCGCCCTCTTCCACCACGACCCCGGCTCCCTGTCGGCCGCGTTCGTGCTGGAGCGTCTGCGCCGGGCCACCAAGCTGCCGCCCGAGGCCCACTACCCGCGCGGGGGCTGGGCCAGCCTCATCGACCGGATGGCCGCCCGGGCCTGGAACCTGGGCGTCCGGATGGAGACCCTGTCGCGTGTCGACACGCTCCCCACCGACACACCGGTGGTCGTCGCGACCTCCCTCGACGCCGCCCGGCGGCTGCTCGGCGACGCGTCCCTGACCTGGCCGAGCGGCCGTACCGCCCTCGTCGACCTGGCCGTACGCACGCGGCGCGGGGACGCCTTCGCGGTCTCCGACCTGGACGCGCCCGGCTGGCTCGAACGGTTCACCGCCCAGGACCGCAGCCTCGCCCCGGCCGGCGAGCAGCTCATCCAGGGGCAGATCCCCCTCGCCCCGCACGAGTCCAAGGCCGACGGCACCGCCCGCGCCGAGCAGCTCCTCGACCTGGGGTTCCCGGGCTGGCGCGAGCGCGTCACCTGGCGGCGCGAGTCGGTCGCGGCGGGCCGTACGGGCGCGGTCGACCTGCCCGGCACAAGCTGGCGTGACCGGCCCGCCGTGGACCGGGGCGACGGTGTCTACCTGGCCGGCGACCAGGTCGCGGCCCCCGGGGTGCTCTCGGAGGTCTCCTTCAACAGCGCCCTGACGGCGGTGTCCCTGGCCCTCGGCCGCCGGGAGCTTGACCTCAAGCAAGCTTGAGGTTGAAGGCTGGCCGCAGATTACCGCGACACGAGGAGCCTCGTATGCACGCCATCCGCCTGCACGCCTTCGGCCCGGCCGAGAACCTCGCCTACGAGCGGGTCGAGGACCCCCGGCCGGGCCCGGGACAGGTCCGAATCGCCGTACGGGCGGCGGGCGTCCACCTCCTGGACGCCGCCCTGCGCGAGGGTATGCGGGGCGGACCGGCGGCCGAGCGGGCGGCCCTGCCCACCGTCCCCGGCCGCGAGGTCGCGGGTGTCGTCGAGTCCCTGGGCGAGGACGTCACGGACGTGTGGCTCGGCAAGCGGGTCGTGGCCCACCTCGGCTTCGTCCCCGGCGGTTACGCCGAACTGGCCGTCACCGAGGTCGAGCGGCTGCACGAGATCCCGCGGAACCTGGACTTCGCCGAGGCCGTCGCCATGATCGGCACGGGCCGTACGGCGATGGGGATCCTCCAGTTCGCCGACCTCGGCCCCGGCTCGGTGGCCGTCGTCCCGGCCGCCGCCGGAGGCATCGGCACGCTGCTCGTGCAGTACGCCAAGAACGCCGGCGCGACCGTCATCGGCCTCGCGGGCGGGCCGGAGAAGGTCGCCCGCGTGCAGACGAACGGTGCCGATCTCGCCGTCGACTACAGAGACCCGGCGTGGCCCGCGAAGGTCCGTGCCCACCTCGGCGGCCGGAGCGCGACCGTCGTCTTCGACGGCGTCGGCGGCGACGTGGCCCGCGAGGCCGTCGCCCTCCTCGGACCCGGCGGCAAGCACATCGTCTTCGGCTGGTCCGGCCAGGGCATCCTCGACGGCGAGCCCTACCTCGTCGACGGCGTCTCCGAGCAGGTCCTCGGCCCCGCGATGCTGGGGAAGGCCGGCGGCCCCGACCCCCTGCGCACCCTCGAACTGCGCGCCCTCACCGAGGCCGCCACCGGCCGGCTCACCCCGGCCGTACAGCGCTTCCCGCTCCACGAGGCCGCGGCCGCGCACCGGGCACTGGAGACCCGGGGCACGACGGGAAAGGTGGTCCTGGAACCCACCCCCGGGTAATTCACATGACCCGCCCGACACACCCCACTACCGTGCGGAAAGTGATCGACATTCCACGCGAACTGGCAGCATCACAGGAGAAGTTCAACGGCGAGGCGGGCCGCGCCTTCATCAAGGAACTGCCCGCCCGCACGGCCCGCTTCCTCGACCGCTGGGAACTGAAACCCGACGGAACCCCCATGCACGGCGTGTCCGCCCTGGTCCTCCCGGTCCTCCGCCTCGACAGCACCCCCGCGGTCCTCAAGCTCCAGATCCTCGACGAGGAGAGCGAAGGCGAACCGGTGGCGCTGCGCGCCTGGGCCGGCGACGGAGCCGTCCGCCTGCTCGACCATGACGAGCCCACCGGCACCATGCTGCTGGAGCGCCTCGACGAGAACCGCATGCTGTCCCACGTGCCGGACACCCACCAGGCCGTCGTCACGATCGCGGAGCTCCTCGCCCACCTCACCTCCTTCCCCGCCCCGCCCGGCCTGCGCCGCCTCGGCGACATCGCCCGGGCCATGCTCGACCAGACCCCGTGGGCACTCGACCGCATCCCCGACCCCGAGGCCCGCCGCCTGGTCGCCGACTGCGCGGCCGCCGTACGAGAGGTCGTCGACGAACCGGGCGACCGCCTCCTGCACTGGGACCTCCACGACGAGAACGTCCTCGCGTCCGACCGCGCCCCCTGGCTGGCGATCGACCCCAAGCCCCTGGCCGGCGACCCCGGCTTCGAACTGTGGCCGGCCCTCGACAACCGCTACGACCCCGACGACATCCTGTGGCGCTTCGACGCCATGACCGACATCCTCGCCCTGGACCGCCCCCGAGCCCGAGCCTGGACCCTCGGCCGCCTCCTCCAGAACGCCCTGTGGGACATCGAGGACGACCGCCCCATCGACGACGCCCAACTGGAAATCGCCCGCCGCCTCCGCACCCCATGAAAAAGCCCAGGCCCGGAGAGGTCCGGCCTGGGCGGTGAAGAGCCCCCTGTCGGATTCGAACCGACGACCTACGCATTACAAGTGCGTTGCTCTGGCCAGCTGAGCTAAGGAGGCCCGTACGGGTGTGCGCCCGCACGTGCCCGAGCAGTGTACCCAGGTCCCCGAGGGGCCCCGTCGAAAATTTCCGCGAAGTTCACAGGCCCAGAGGTACTGACAGACCAGGTGAACGCCAGGTACGGTCCTGAGCCAGTTCACACGCGTGGACTACACCACAACGGAATTCCGTCGTGGCACCGCCTTCCTACTCGGATCGTCCGGCACGTTCCTGCCGGTAGAAGGGGTTCGTTCACCATGGCCACTGTCTCGTTCGACAAGGCGACCCGGATTTACCCGGGCACCGACAAGCCCGCTGTTGACGCGCTGGAGATCGACATCGAGGACGGCGAGTTCCTCGTCCTCGTCGGCCCGTCCGGCTGCGGCAAGTCCACCTCGCTCCGCATGCTCGCGGGGCTCGAGGACGTCAACGCCGGCGCCATCCGCATCGGCGACCGCGAGGTCACCCACCTGCCGCCGAAGGACCGGGACATCGCCATGGTGTTCCAGAACTACGCGCTCTACCCGCACATGACCGTCGCCGACAACATGGGCTTCGCGCTCAAGATCGCCGGCGTCAACAAGGCGGAGATCCGGCAGAAGGTCGAGGAGGCCGCGAAGATCCTCGACCTCACCGACTACCTGGACCGCAAGCCGAAGGCGCTCTCCGGCGGTCAGCGCCAGCGTGTCGCCATGGGCCGCGCCATCGTGCGTGAGCCGCAGGTGTTCCTCATGGACGAGCCGCTGTCCAACCTGGACGCCAAGCTCCGCGTCAGCACCCGTACGCAGATCGCGAGCCTGCAGCGCCGTCTCGGCATCACCACCGTCTACGTCACCCACGACCAGGTCGAGGCCATGACGATGGGCGACCGCGTGGCGGTCCTCAAGGACGGTCTGCTCCAGCAGATCGACACCCCGCGCAACATGTACGACAAGCCCAACAATCTCTTCGTGGCCGGCTTCATCGGCTCCCCCGCGATGAACCTGGTCGAGGTGCCGATCACCGACGGCGGCGTGAAGTTCGGCAAGTCGGTCGTACCGGTGCAGCGCGACGCGATCGCCGCCGCCACCGACAAGACCGTCACCGTCGGCGTCCGCCCCGAGCACTTCGAGGTGTCGGACGCCGAGCAGGGCCTCGCGGTCACCGTGAACGTCGTCGAGGAGCTCGGCGCCGACGCCTACGTCTACGGCACCGCGAAGGTCGGCGAGGAGTCCAAGGACCTCGTGGTCCGCGTCAGCGGCCGTGACGTCCCGGAGAAGGGCAGCCAGCTGCACATCGTGCCCCGCTCCGGCGAGACCCACGTGTTCTCGACGTCGACCGGCGCCCGCCTGTCCGACTGACGGCAACCGCAAACACACAACCCCGGGTAATTCACCCAGGTTGACGAAGAAGGCCCCGCAGAGCGCTGCGGGGCCTTTCTCGTTGTCGACAAATACCCCGGCAGACCGGACGTTTCGAGCAGTGTGCGTCAACGCACTACCCAAAAAAGAGCCCCGGCTCATCCCCCGAACCGGTGACTAAATGTCTACAAACCATTACCCCGCGCTACCCTCACACGCGTGAAGCACTCCACTACCCAACAGACGCGACGCGGCCGGGGCCCCGCCCGCCGGATCGGCCGCACCCTCGCTTTCGTCCTGCCCGTCGTCCTGGTGCTCTCCGGGACCCTCGCGGTCAGCCGAGTCAACTGGTCGGGGGGCTCCTCCGACCCGGTGCTCACCGCAGCGGACACCGCCACGTCCGCCGGCACCTCGCGTGCCGCCAAGCGTGCCCCGCAGGACGTCCTGCGAGACAAGCTGCTGACCGAGCTGCAGGAGCAGAACCCGGGCGTCGCCCTCACCCACCTCCAGCAGGCCGTCGACGACCGCCCGTCGCTGGCACGGCACTGCGCCTCCCTCGCCCGCGCCCTCGGCCAGGCCGCCGTCCGGGTCTACGGCCCGACGCGCGCCCAGTCCTACGCACGCCCGGTCTGCGACACGGCCTTCGCCACCGGCGTCGCCGCCGCACACAGCTGAGCGCACCGCCCTGCCACCGGGTGGGAAGTCGATAACGGCAGACGCGGGAACCCCTCGTCCGCCGCAGTTCCCGGGCGGGACGCCCCGTACAGTTCGGTCTCATGAGCGATCCGAGCGCCGCGTCCCGCCCCGTTCAAGCCGTCGTTCTGGCCGGCGGCCAGGGCTCCCGGCTGCGTCCGTACACCGACGACCGGCCCAAGCCGATGGTCGAGATCCCCGGGACGGGGACGCCGATCATCGGCCATCAGCTGTCCTGGCTGGCCGAGGAGGGCGTGACGGACGTGGTGGTCTCCTGCGGCCACCTCGCCGAGGTGCTGCAGACGTGGCTGGACACGGCCGATCTGCCCGTTTCCGTCACCACGGTCGTGGAGTCGGAGCCCCTGGGCCGCGGCGGCGGCCTCAAGTACGCTGCGGCTCACCTTCCCCACCCGGACCAGCCCTGGTACGCCACGAACGGCGACATCTGGACCCGGTTCTCGCTGCGTGACATGGCGGACTTCCATGCCGAGCGGGACGCGATCGCGACACTCGCCCTGGCCCGGCCCCGCCTGCCGTGGGGCGCGGTGAAGACGGACGGCTTCGGCCACATCACCGACTTCATCGAGGCCCCGCCGTCGACCTTCGAGATCAACGCGGGCGTCTACGTCTTCTCCCCCGAGTTCGCGGATCTGCTGCCGCAGCGGGGCGACCATGAGCGTACGACGTTCCCCCGCTTGGCCCGGGAGCAGCGGCTGGCCGGGTTCACGATCCCGCAGGGGTCCTACTGGCGTGCCATCGACACGGCGAAGGACCTGACGGAGGCGGCGAAGGAGCTGGCCGCCACGGGCCGTTGAGCACGCGCCCAGGAGACAGGAGTGGGGCCCCGCACCGTGAC
>NZ_JBHUQX010000237.1:0-14653 GCF_042674225.1 Streptomyces sp. NPDC056948 | reverse complement strand
GTTCGGCCAGGTTGGACCGGGCGGTGGCGAACAGGACGAACCCGCCGCCGACGATGGCGGCGCTGCCGGCCAGGAGCAGGGGGCCGTCGATCCGTTCGCGGACCCGCGGCGTGAGCTTGCCGGCGACGAACCCCAGCACGGAGAACGGGATGAGGACCAGCCCCGCCACGAAGGTGGTCAGTCCGAAGCCGTAGCCGGCGCTGTGCGGCGTCTGCGCGTAGCGGGTGATGAGCGTGAGCAGGAGGTACATGCCGCTCCCGCCGACGAACATCGCGATGTTCGCCCCGGCGACCGCCGGGTGCCGTACCGCCCGGACGTCGACCAGGGGCGTCTTGGTTCGCAGTTCGGAAACGGTCCAGACGCAGAGCAGGAGTACGGCGGCGACGGCAAGGGTCACCGCCAGGGCGAGGTGTCGGCTCCACAGGCTCCTCTCGCCGGCCAGGAACAGGACGAGGAGCAGTCCACCCGCCAGGACGAGCGCACCGGCCACGTTCACGTGAGCGGAGCGGCCTTCGGGTGCTGCGGGCATGGAGCGCCACGCGGTCACGAAGGCGATGGCGGTGACGAGCAGGCCGAGGCCGTAGGCGGCCCGCAGTCCGCCGAACTCGGCGAGCAGCGCGGCCAGCGGGTAGCCGACGCCGGCTCCGATGATGGAGACCACTGAGATCAGGGCGATCGTGGCCGCGCTGCGCTCCTCGGGAAGATGGTCGCGGGCCACGCCCATCATCAGCGCCGTGAGACCGAGTCCAACGCCTTGGGCCGCTCTGCCCACGAGCAGCCAGGCGAACGGCAGCGGCAGCACGGTGAGCGCGCTGCCGACGACGACGATCGCCAGCGTGGCGAGAATCGTGGCCCGCCGGTGCGGACCGGCTCCGAGCCGGCCGAGGACGGGTGTGGCGACGGCGCCGCTGAGCAGGGCGATGGTCAGCGTCCACTGCGCGCTGTCGAGGGAGACGTGGAACGTGGTCGCCACGCTGGTGATGAGCGGCGTCCCGAGGCTGGCGACCGCCGCCACGACCAGGGCGATGAACATCAGGGCGGGGACCAGCAGACGTGCCTCGGAACGTATCAGGGCAGTGCTCAGGGGCTGGTCATGAGCCTGGGCCGCGGTCACCGGTCCGACTCCTCTCGGGCGTGGCTTTCGAGCTCCGCCAGACGCAGCAGCGCCGGAAGGGCTGCTGCCAAGGCCTCGACCTCGTCACCGGTGAGTTCGTCGATCAGCCGCGCGTACGCGTCGACGCCCGCCTGGCGTCGCGTCCGGACGTACGACGCGCCGGCCTCGGTCAGGCACACCAGCGTGACCCGCTTGTCGGACGGATCGCCCTTCCGCTCGACCAGCCCGGATTCCTCCATCACCCGGACCAGGACGGTCATCGCGGGCTGGGTGACGCCCTCGGCCACCGCCAGATCGGTGATCCGTCGCGGGCCGGTCTTGTCCAGGGTGGCCAAGGTGGCGGCGGACGTCAGGCTCATGTCGCGGGGAAGGCGTCTCACGGCCCTGGTGGCCAGACCGTAGAGGGCTGACCCGATGGCATCGGAAGCGCCGTGCGCGGCGTCTCGGCGACTCATGCCTGAAGCATAGCAGCTTTATATGAATCCTTTATGCATCTCCGATCAGGGTTCACGGCCGCCATCGAGCGCAACATGGAGCCCTCGCCGTATTTCAGAGGGATACCCGCGCTGTTCTGCCAGCGGCAGAACACCGGCCGGACCGGGCTCGACGATCACTACAGTCCAGTCTCATGACGGCGATTACGACGCGTACGGTCGAGTATCCGGCCGACGGTTTGACGATGATCGGGCACCTCGCGCTCCCGGCCGGTGTCGACCGCCGGCCCGCGGTGCTGCTCGGACCAGAGGGCATGGGGCTCAGCGACGTCGAGCGCCGCCGGGCCGATGCTCTCGCCGAACTGGGATATGTAGCGCTGGCCTTCGACCTGCACGGCGGGCGCTATTTGGGCGACCCCGAGGAGATGCTGGCCCGTTGCCTGCCGCTGCTCGCTGATCCCGACCGGATGCGGGGCATCGGCCATGCGGCGCTCGACGTGTTGCGCACCGAACCGCGGACCGACCCCGACCGGATCGCCGCCGTCGGCTACGGCACCGGGGGCGCCGTCGGGCTGGAACTCGGGCGCGGCGGCGTCAGCCTGCGTGCGATCGGGACAGTCAACGCACTGACCACGGGCCGACCGGGCGAGGCGGCGCGCATTCGCTGCCCGGTGTGGGCCGGGGTCGGGTCGGAAGACCCGATCATGCCGCCCGCGCAACGGGACGCGTTCACCGCTGAGATGCAGGCTGCGGGCGTCGACTGGCGCCTCGCGGTCTACGGCGGCGCCTTGCACGCCTTCCACCACCCGCCGGTCGGCCACCCCGTGGTCCCCGGCGTCGGCTACCACCCACGGCACGCGCAGCGAGCCTGGCGCGACGTCGTCGACCTGCTCGCCGAGTGCCTGCCCGTGACGGAGGATCCGGGGCATGACCCCGGTAAGCGTGCTGGCGCCGGGCACTGACGGTCCCCTCCCCTCAAGTCCGCACAGCAGAACCGTATTCGGGCGGATGCTCGATCGCGGAAACACGTTCGCAACTGCCGCGGTAGATGCCGGATTTACTGCGGCAGTGTCAGGAGGGCGGGGCGGCGTGACGATCGAATCGGTGACCGATCTCGGGAGTGAGGGCGCGCTTCGGTTGCCGCGCGCTCGGGTCGTACCTCTGTCTGCCCCGCCCGCGTCGTACACCGCGGCGGTCGAGCGCTACCTCACCGGCGCGGGCATCGCGAAGTCCTCGGCGCGGATCTACCGGATCTCGCTGACGACGTGGGGATGGATGCTCGCCGGCGAACCGGCGCCGACCGGACCCGCCCGCCGGGGCGCGAAGCCCCCCGTCGTCTACATCGCCGCGAGTCCGGTTAATCCCCCGGTTTCGGTAACTGGACATTGCGCGCCATGTTCCGAGCCCCCTCGCACTCGGCAGACGACACTCCACCGGGGCCGCTGAGGGAAATACGCGTGGCTTAGCGGGAGTTCAGCGGTTCGGACCGCCCGGCGGCGTAGGGCGTGCCGGCAGGCCGGGGACGGCGGCGGCCCGGGGCGCCGGCAAGGCCGTCGGCAGCGGGGGCTTCTCGCCTCTTCTACGGCGACCTCAGCTGGAAGGGCGGCGGCAACGGTACGCCGGTCGACTCCCACATGGCCACCGGTACCGCCTCGCACAAGTGGGACGGCTCCACCAACGGCGTGGGCCCCTCCGACGCCGGCTTGTCCAGGAAGTTGCCGGTCTGGTTCATCTTCAACCCGGAGAGCGAATACGTGCCGGTCGAGGGCAAGGACGACGAAACCGACGGCGGCAGTGCCCGCTCACCCGGCATCGACGTGCGCTGCGACAAGGTCGATTCCTACGGTGTGCCGGGATGTGTGCTGACGCAGTACGTTCCCGAGTACCAGATGGATGCCGCCCGCTACCCGGCTGCTGCGGCTCACCTGTGGATGGTTCAGAACAAGTCCGGTATCAAGGGCCTGGGGGCCATCGACAAGCCGCTGACCTACCGCCCCGACGCGGACAACGGCCGCGTGAACTCCACATGGACGAAGAAGAAGATCCGCAGCCGGGTCTGCGGCTACTACGGCGGCACCCGAACCGACGGGTACGTTCCGACCAAGGGATTCGTGCCTCATCCGAAGACGTATCTGCACCCGGATTTCCGCCCGCAGGTCCCCCTGCCGAATCCGGACAAGGTGAACTGTGATGAGGTGCCGTTCGCCTCGGCCTACGAGTCCGTCGGCCTGCCCGCTTCCGCCGGCGGGAAGAACCCGGCCGGCAAGGCCGGAGGCGGCGAGTGCATACAGACCGTATCGGCGAAGGTCGACGACGGCAGTGAACACCTCCTGGACGACACCCGCTACGACGCGCCGACGTTCCGCGAGAAGTGCGGCCGTTCCTCGATGTCGGGGTACGTCAATCAGGGCGCGATGAACAAGTACGGCAACGAGTTCCTGGCGCAGATGCGGGTCATCGATGGCGACGCGTTCGCCGTCGATCCGGGCAATCTGTGGTTCAAGGGCTGCAACACCGGTGCGGCGAACCTCATCTGCGAGATGAAGAAGCCGTAGCCACTGCACATCTGCCCGGGGGCCCGTCAGCCAGGCGGGCCCCCGAGCGGGGGCACGGGTCAGTGGACGGGGTGCCAGTGCTCCAGCGCATCATCCAGCAGAGGCGCCTCGGGGTCATCCCAGATCAGGCAGCCCCACACCAGACCGGGCACATCTGGGCCCATGGCATCGGCCGGCCCTTCGGTGAGCGTGCGGTGAACGGCTTCGAGGTAGGCGGCGATCGACGGATAGCCAGGCTTGTCGCAGGCCAGATCGTCCGGCAGCGACCAGGAGCCGACGCCGCCCGCACCCACGTAGTGCCCGGATTCGGGGCCGGCCTCGTCGCCAGTCAGCCACGGCACCACCGGGGAGCCCCACACGTCGCCGCGGCCGATCTCGGGCAGCCGCGGCCTGAGCGCGTCCGCGGGGCCGAGCAGGATCCCGCCGGGCAAGAACGCCCCCGAGCCAACCTCGCCCTCTTCCTCATTGGCTTCGATGTACTGGTGCTCCACACCGCCACACAGCCGCCAGAGATCGCCCAGCTCGGCCGGAAGACCGAAGTTGAGGTGATCCCTCAGCTGGGCGTCGGCAGCCTCAATGGTCTGTTCCGGGGCGGGCGGCAGTAAGGAGGCGTATGAGACTGGGGCATTCGCCTTCAGCCAGTCCGTGAGGCGGCGCCAGGCCGTCTCCACATTCCATTGATCGCTCATCCCGCCAACCTACTGAGTCCTTCTGATCTGGCGGTGGGCTTGAGCCCAGGATGAGTCAAGTGCCGGCCACCTATAGGCCCCCGGAACTGATCGGCGACGTCGTCGTTGACGGCTTCGTACCCGCCGAGGCGGAAATCAGGTTCGTAGCTGGACATCGGTGCCTTCGGTCATGACGCCGGCGGCGCCGTACGCCTGACACAGACGCACGGTTCGGCGGCGTGTACGGGAAACGGCGGGGAATCCGGCGGCAGGGGCACGGGCGTGGTACCGGGCGGGCCCGCGCGGCGGAGTTCGGTCAGCGCGGCTCTGCCGGCGCAGTGAGGGTCACGGGCTGACCGGCCCGCACCGGGTGCGCGGTATCACGCTCCACCAGGCCCATCGCCTCCAGGCACTGCAAATGGGCGTAGGAGATGAGGTGGGCGTGGGAGTCGCCACGGCGAGGCGGTGGGCGACGAGGTGCTCGTGCAGCTTGGCGCCCTGGGCGATGGCGAGCAGGGCCGCGACATCCTTTGTCGCAATCTGTGGTGGCGCCTGCCGAGGAGCGGCGACCTCGATCGGCTCCCCACCGCGACCGCCGCGGTCTGCTTCGCATCGCGTACGTCGGCGGCCGTCGCCGGCTGATCGAGGGTGCGGTCGATCCGGGCGAACAGCGCCTGGTTCACAGGCAGTTCACTGGAGGCGAGGCGAGCAAGGCGGACCCGGCAGAAGGTGACGTCCCGAACTGGTGGGGCAGTGCGAGCTCGGGGGCGGCAGGCGGCCACCCCCGAGCGTGCCGTCAAGGTTGCTGCGCCGGGGGCAAGGAGAGGTAGAGGCGAGTGCCTTGCGGTCGGTAGCCAGCGCGCTCGTAGACGCGGCGGGATCCTTCCCCGGAGTACTCCAGCCAGACTGATCCGGCTCCCTGAGCGAACATCGCTTCGGTCAGCGCGGCGGTTACTGCGGCGGCGATGCCGCAGCCACGGTAGGCGGGGCGGGTGCCGACGCCGGACAGTTCTGCGGTGCCCTCGGCCGACGGGGAGCAGGACGCCCCGCCGACGATGCCGCCCTGTGGAGCGCGGACGAAGCGCACTGCTCCACCGCTCTGCTGGGTGCGGCGCAGTCGGGCCGCACCCTGTGCGGAGGGCGTGAAGATGCCACCGAATGCCTCGGCAAGCGCGGCATCGAGCTCGGCGAAATCTTCGTCGGTGGTCGGGCTGTCCACGCGCGGAGCGTCGGAGGACTGGGGGAGCATCAGCGTGTGGGGTGTGCAGACGAGGTATTCGTGCACCGCCTCGGTGCCAAAGCCTGCCGCCCGCAGGGCCGGTGTCACGGCGGGGGCGGCCTGCGGTGTGAACTCGAGCCGGGGCAGCAGACCCCGCTCCCGAAAGATCCCGATCAGCGCCGCGACGTCCTGCCCATTCGGCTCGGCGCCGGGTAGCGGGGTCGCGTAGTTCAGGTAGGGGTTGTCGGTATCGGGGGTGAAGCCGGCGACGAAGCCGCCGGTCTCGACGACCTCGGGACGGCGACGGAGGTTGGTGACGGCAAAGCTCTGGACCTGGATGTCCATGGTGGGTGTTGACCTCGCGAAGTCTCTGGAGGAGCCCCTGGCGAACTCGGGAAGCTCGGGGCGGGAAGAGTGACGATGCGTCAGGCACCGTGTCGTGGGGCCGCCGTAGGGAACAGCGCGGCAGGCTGAGGCTGCTGCAGAGCACGCGCTCAGCGCCGACGGCGGCCGCTGGGGGACGCCGAGAACATTGGCTTCGTTCCTCACCGTGAGAGTGCCCGCAAGGTCACAGAGCGCGGCACACTCTTCCACTACCGACCGGAGCGGGCCAGCGGATTTTCCCCAGTCGGCCAGGGAGCGGACGGTGTCCGGACCAGACGTCTGTAGCAGATGAGGGTGGCGGCAACGCCCGCGAAGGCGAGG
The DNA here is from genome assembly GCF_042674225.1 of Streptomyces sp. NPDC056948. Lineage (NCBI taxonomy): Bacteria > Bacillati > Actinomycetota > Actinomycetes > Kitasatosporales > Streptomycetaceae > Streptomyces > Streptomyces sp. NPDC056948. The sequence goes on along the minus strand of NZ_JBHUQX010000237.1, from coordinate 7,958 downwards.
AAGTGTTCGGCCTTGCGCTCGTAACGGCGGTGCAGACGGCGGCAGCCGAATGGCCAGGCCACCGTCCGCTCCACGGTCCAACGGTGGCGGCCCAGGCGCTGGGAGCTTTCGATGCCTTCGCGTGCGATACGTGGAGCGATGTTCCGGGAGCGCAGGTGTGTTCATCTTGAACGTGCAGGTCACGGGGGTGGCATGGGTGGGTGAGGTCATGCTCGTGCTGGTCGGCGGCTGTCTGCGGTGAAGATCGTCGTTCAGCAGGCGATCGCGTGCCAGTTGAGGACCATCAGCGCGCGGACGAGCCGGGTGGCCGACTTCACGTCGAGGCGGAGCCGGGTCAGTACGCGCCAGTTCTTCAGGGGGGCGAAGTCGTGTTCACAGACGGCTCGTTCTGCGGCGATCAGCTGGTTGACCTGCTCCTTCGCGGGCGGGAGCCTCTTGCCCTTGGGCTTCTTGCAGGTGATGACCGCCGGGTCGCTGCTGTCGTCGCTACCGCCGTCGAGGCCGACGAAGCCAGTCACCGAGAATTTGGTGGATTGGCCGGTCGGCCCGCAGCGGCGTCGGAGCAGCCTGCCATCCACTGCCGGGATGGTTCCCTTCCGCTTCGTGTGACGTACTCCTCGCACACAGTCGATTCGTCTTGGCCCGCTCTGTAGCCCTCCTCGTACTGCTGCTGGTATCTGCCTTTGCACCCGGACACAAGCAGCAACGGAACCACCAGAAGGGCAACCATGTATCCCTTCACATGCTTGGTGGAGCCCAGCCGGCCGCACCGCGCGACCGCACCGGGCTCATGCTTGACGTGAAGAAACGGAAGGGCTCCCTCGTCCATGCGGCTCACCCTTCCAGAACACCCCGTCACCGGGGCGAGTTCGCCTGGTGGTGAGGTGATTGTTACCAGGGGCGAGGATCGTCCACGTCGCATCACCTCTGCTGCAAGTGGGCGAAAACCAGCAGTCCCCAAGAGGCTGACCGCTCACGGCGGAACCGAGCCTGCCCTGACCCGTGGAGTCTGGACAGCTTCTGGCCTCGCGTCAGAGGCCGGGTCCGGGCGGCCGTGTAGCCGGTGATCACCGCTGGGTCGGCGTCGGGGTCGCCGTCGTCGAGGCCGACGAATCCCAGGTCAGCGATAGCTCCGAGCATCGGGTCACGGTGGTGCGGTGCACTCCGTTGCCGGCGGCCAGGTCGCCGGGCCGCCGGTCACAGCGCAGCACTGCCAGCACGATGGGCGACCTGCCCGACCGCGATGCCGAGCACGGCACGCGTGGCGAACCGCAACCGCGTCCGCCCTGGATCCGGAGCAATGAACACCCTCTTCAGCACCGCTTACCGCCTCCTTCGCGCGCAGGCATGGGAAAGCATGAAAAAGGCGCCGCGGGGTCCGCGGCGCCATCGACGCGTCCCTATGAGCATCCCGGACGCCACTGGCTCAACCGGCTCCTTCTAGACTGAGCCATCGGTACAGCCACAGCGGTCGGAGGACGGCCGCGGCAGAGCCCACGGACGAGGAGGGCGCGGCATGCCCGTGGACGAGCTCGACACCCGCATCCTGCGGCTGCTGCTGGAGCAGCCGCGCACGAGTGTGCGCGAGTACGCCCGTATCCTCGGCGTCGCCCGGGGCACGCTCCAGGCCCGGCTCGACCGTCTGGAGCGCGACGGCGTGATCACCGGCACGGCGCCGGACCTCTCCCCCGCCGCGCTCGGCCATCCGGTGCTCGCGTTCGTGCACATCGAGGTCACCCAGGGGCATCTCGACGAGGTGGGCGACACGCTGGCGGCGGTGCCGGAGATCGTCGAGGCGTTCTCCATCACGGGCGGCGGGGATCTGCTGACCCGGGTCGTGGCGCGGGACAACGCGCATCTGGAGGACGTCGTGCAGAAGCTGATCAGCCTGCCCGGGGTCGTCCGCACCCGCACCGAGATCGCCCTGCGGGAGCGCGTCTCGCACCGGCTGCTGCCGCTGGTGGAGTCGATCGGTCGCGCGGCCCGGTCCTGACCCCCTCAGGCTCCCCGGATCATGGTCTTTGACATGCTGACACCATGAGCAATCTCGGCGGCATATCGGTCATCTTCGATCTCGACGGAACGCTCGTGGACAGCGAGCCGAACTATTACGAGGCGGGCCGGCAGACCCTCGCCGAGCACGGCGTCCCCGACTTCGGCTGGGCGGACCACGAGCGGTACGTCGGCATCAGCACGCAGGAGACCGTCGCGGACTGGAAGGAGCGGTACGGTCTGCGGGCTTCCGTGGAGGAGCTGTTCACCGTCAAGAACCGCCGCTATCTCGAGCTCGCCCGCAGTTCCACGCGCGCCTACCCCGAGATGCGCAGGTTCGTCGAGCTGCTGGCGGCCCAGGACGTGCCCATGGCGGTGGCCTCGGGGTCCTCGCCCGAGGCCATCGAGGCGGTCCTGAGCGGCACGGGCCTGGACGCCTGTCTGCGGACCGTCGTCTCGGCGGACGAGGTCGCGCACGGCAAGCCCGCTCCCGACGTCTTCCTGGAGGCGGCCCGCCGGCTCGGGGCGGACCCGGCCGGCTGCGTGGTGCTGGAGGACGCAGCCCCCGGCGCCGCCGCCGCACACGCGGCGGGGATGCGGTGCATCGCGATCCCGTACGTCCCGTCGCAGGCGGACGCCCCGGAGTTCGCCACCGCCGGCCTGCTCCTGCGGGGCGGCCAGGAGGAGTTCACGGCACAGACGGCGTTCGACTGGCTGGTCCGCTCGGCAGGCCCTTCCTGAACTCACCTCCCCCGAAACTCGCCTCTCCCGACCCGTTGACGCTCCCCCGTCCCCTCCCTAGGGTCTGGTCGATCACTCGCACAGTGTTCGACATGTCGAATACGTCGAATGCGCCCAGTCCGTGGACCCGTTGGACCCGTGGAGGAGCACACATGGCACGGCCCCTCTCCAGACGAACCCTTCTCCAGGCAGCGACCCTCGCCGCCGCCGTACCCGCGCTCTCCGAGGCGGCGACCGGCCGGGCCGTCGCGGCCCCCGCTGCCGCCGCCGACATCCCGGCCCCCTGGACCGTGCGGCCGTTCGGTCTCGAGGACGTGAGCCTCGGCAGGGGCGTCTTCGCCGACAAGCGGCGGTTGATGCTGGACCACGCCCGCGGCTACGACGTGAACCGGCTGCTCCAGGTGTTCCGCGCCAACGCCGGTCTCGCCACGGGCGGCGCGGTCGCCCCCGGCGGCTGGGAGGGCCTGGACGGCGAGGCCAACGGCAATCTGCGCGGGCACTACACCGGCCACTTCCTGACCATGCTGGCGCAGGCGTACCGGAGCACGAAGGAGCAGGTGTTCGCCGACCGGATCGGCACCATGGTCGGGGCGCTGACCGAGGTGCGGGCGGCGTTGCGTCGAGAGCCGGCGGTGCTGAGCGTCGCCGGGAAGTTCGGGACCGCCGCGGACCAGGTACGGGGCTCCTACCAGTACGTGGATCTGCCGGCCGGCGCGCTCGGCGGGGCCTCGGCCGTCACCCTCTCCGTCTGGGTGCGGCCCACGCACGACGCCAACTGGACCCGCGTCTTCGACTTCGGCAACGACACCTCGCGTTACCTGTATCTGGCCGCCCGCAACCAGACCGGAGTGCCGCGCTTCGCCGTCACCACGTCAGGAGCGGGCGGCGAGCAGGGCCTCGACGGCACGGCTCCGCTGCCGCTGAACCAGTGGAGCCATCTGGCGGTGACGATCGCGGGCGGCACCGGCACCCTCTACGTCAACGGCACCGCCGTCGCCCGGAACACCGCGATGAGCCTCACCCCTGCGGCTCTCGGCACCCTGAGGAACAACTGGCTCGGCCGCTCGAACTACTCCGCCGACCCCGTCTTCGCGGGCGCCTTCGAGGAGTTCAACGTCTTCTCGCGGGCGCTGACCGCCGCCGAGATCACCGAGTTGCAGAGCCGCCGGGCCGCCGACGCCTCGACGGGCCGGGGCGACCTGGCGTCGTACGCCTTCGACGAGACGGCCGGCGGGACCTTCGCGGACGCCTCCGGCCGCGGCCTGAACGCGACCCTGCGCCGCACCTGGGGCGGGCCCAGCCACTCCGGGTTCCTCGCGGCGTACCCGGAGACGCAGTTCATCGACCTGGAGTCGAGGACCTCTCCCGACTACACGAAGGTGTGGGCGCCGTACTACACCGCGCACAAGATCCTCAGGGGTCTGCTCGACGCGTACACCGCCACGGACGACGACCGGGCCCTGGACCTCGCGTCCGGCATGTGCGACTGGATGTACTCCCGGCTGTCCAAGCTGCCGGAGGCCACGCTCCAGCGCATGTGGGGGATCTTCTCCAGCGGCGAGTTCGGCGGCATCGTCGAGGCGATCTGCGATCTGCACGGCATCACCGGCAAGGCCGAACACCTGGCGCTGGCCAAGCTGTTCGACCTGGACCGGCTGATCGACGCGTGCGCCGCGAACACCGACATCCTCGACGGGCTGCACGCCAACCAGCACATCCCGATCTTCACCGGGTATGTGCGGCTGTACGACGAGACGGGCGAGGAGCGCTATCTCACCTCGGCGAAGAACTTCTGGGACATGGTCGTCCCGCACCGGATGTACGGCATCGGCGGCACCAGCACCGCGGAGTTCTGGAAGGCCCGGGACGTGATCGCGGGCACCCTGAGCGCGACCACCGCCGAGACCTGCTGCGCGTACAACATGCTCAAGCTGAGCCGGACCCTGTTCTTCCATGCGCAGGAACCGAAGTACATGGACTACTACGAGCGGGCCCTGTACAACCAGGTGCTCGGCTCGAAGCAGGACAAGCCGGACGCGGAGAAGCCACTCGTCACCTACTTCATCGGGCTGACGCCCGGTCATGTCCGGGACTACACACCCAAGCAGGGCACGACCTGCTGCGAGGGCACCGGCATGGAGAGCGCCACGAAGTACCAGGACTCGGTGTACTTCGCGAAGTCCGACGGCAGCGCGCTGTACGTCAACCTGTACAGCCCGTCCACGCTGACCTGGGCCGAGAAGGGCGTAACGGTCACGCAGACCACCGGCTATCCCGAGGAGCAGGGCAGCACCCTCACCTTCGGCGGTGCTCGCGCCTCCTTCACGCTGCGACTGCGCGTGCCGTCCTGGGCGACCGCCGGGTTCCGAGTGACCGTCAACGGAAGTGCGGTGCCGGGCACTCCGACGCCGGGGAGCTACTTCGCCGTGTCCCGGACCTGGCGGGCCGGCGACACCGTCCGGGTCACCCTGCCGTTCCGGACGCGGGTGGAGAAGGCCCTCGACGACCCGTCCCTGCAGACCCTGTTCCACGGCCCGGTCAACCTGGTCGCCCGCTCCTCCGCGACGGAGTTCCTGAAGGCCGGGCTGTACCGCGGCGCGGGTCTGTCCGGCGACCTGACCGCCTCCCTCACGCCGGTGCCGGGCAAGCCGCTCCACTTCACGCTGGACGGGACCGAGTGGGCACCGTTCTCCGAGGGGACGGAGGATCCGACGCACGCCTACTTCCGGCGCGCGGAGCCGAAGGTCGTCTTCGGCGGCCGGGACTCGGGCGTCACCAACCCGGCGAAGGCCGACGGCACCACGCTGCTGGACGAGATCTGGGCCGGGGCGCCGTTCCGGAACAAGGGGGCTCTGGTGGCGCGGGTGCGGTCCACGGTGGACGCGTGGGTGACGGCCGGGCTGCTGGGCAGGGCCGACGGGGACAGGGTGGTGAACACGGCGGGAGCGGCCTCGTACGAACCCTGAGCGGACCGGGCGGCGTCCGTGTGGGCCCGGTGCTGTGCGGTTCCGGCACCGGGCCCCGTCACATCCGGAACTTTTTTGCGGCAGGGGTGATTGTTTCGCGTCCGCCATCCGTACTTCTCGGTGTTGGGCCGTTCATACCCCAGGAGGCACGATGCGCATCTCGCGCAGCACGGCAGGAACCGCGTTCGTGGGCGGTGCGATGATCCTGACGCTCACCGCGCTCGCATACCCGAGCATGCTGGGCGTGCAGAACACGGCTTCCGGCCAGGACCGCATCATCGCCAACACCCAGTACGGGCCGCTGACCGAGGCGGATCGCGATTTCGTGGTAAAGGTGCGCGCGGCCGGGCTGTGGGAGCAGCCGCTGGGGCAAATGATCATGGAGCGGAGCAAGTCGCCGGCGATGATCGAGGTCGCGGAGCATCTGCTCGTGGGGCACGGCCGGCTCGACGCGGGCTGCCGCAAGGTCTCCACGGACCTGGGCATCACCCTGCCGAACGAGCCGTCGCCGCAGCAGCAGCAGTTCGTGGCGACGGCGGAAGGCAGCTCCGGCAAGGAGTTCGAGTCCACGGCCGTGACCCTCATGCGCGTCGCGCACGGGGGCATCTTCCCGACGATCGCCAAGATCCGGGCGACCACCCGGAACAGCATGGTGCGGGAACTCGCCGACACGACCAACGACACCGTGCTCGACCACATCACGGTCCTGGAGAAGACCGGCCTGATCAACCACGAGCAGGTCAGCTTCCAGATCACCGCCCCGGCCAAGCTGCCCCAGGACCAGACGACGCCCCCGCCGCCGCAGCAGGGTGCGCCGGTCCGGGTGCTGGAGGTCCCGGAGAACCTGAAGGATCTGAAGACGGTCGCTCCCAACCCGTCCTACGGGGCACCGCAGCCGACTCCGACGGCCGGCTGAGCCGGGAACGGTTCGGGAGTCGCGCTCCCGCCGCGGGCCCTGAGACTAGGAACGGCGGCGGGGCTTGCCGCGCCTGTCACCCTTGGGGGCGCCACGCCCGCCCTTGCCGGTGCGCTTCGCACCCGCGGACCCCCCGGCCCCCGACTTCCCTGGCACCGGCTTCCGCCGGGCGCCGGCCCGGTCGGCAGCCACGGACTCGTCCGGCTGCTTGCGGCCCCGGGTGCTGTTGACCGTGCGGCCGCGGACGATGCCGATGAAGTCCTCGACCTGGTCCGTCGTCGCGTCCTGGGGCCAGGCCAGTGCCACGCTCGACTCGGGGGCGTCCTTGAGGGGGCGGTGGGTGAGGTCCTTGCGGTGGTGGAGGCGAGCGAGCGACAGGGGCACAACGAGGACGCCGATCCCGGCAGCGACCAGTTCGATCGCGTCGGCCGTGGTGGCGGGGCGTTCGACGGCGGGCCGTCCGGGGAGGCTCTCCCAGTCGAGGACGTCGTCCAGGGGGTGCAGCACGATGTCGTCGGCCAGATCCTCCGGGGACACCTCGTCGACCGCCGTGACCAGGTGGTCCTTGGGCACCACGACGACCGTCTGCTCGGTGTAGAGGGGGATCGCGCTGAAGACCGTCCGGTCCACGGGCAGCCGGACGAGGCCCGCGTCGGCGTCCCCGCCCAGCAGCCGCTCGGCCACCGCCCCGGCGGCCACCTGCGTCAGGTCCAGCGGGACGTCGGGCTGCCGCTCGTTCCAGACGCGCACCCACTTGCCGGGCATCACCCCGGGGACGTATACGAGCCGGAACGAGAGAGAAACATCCGAGCCTGTCACCGGGCCAGGTTACCGGCCGTGGTCAGGGGTCGTGCACATGGTCGATACCCTGGACGCCATGACGTCGCACCAGAGCACCCAGACGATGAAGCCCGCCACCGCGGCGAAGAAGCTGGGTGTGTACCTCGAGGCCACACCCGCCGAATTCCAGGAGGGTGTCGTTTCGCGCGCCGAGCTGAACGAGCTCCAGGCGAACCCGCCGCAGTGGCTCCAGGACCTGCGGCACAACGGCCCGCACCCCCGCCCGGTGGTCGCGGCGAAGCTCGGGGTCTCCATCGCGGGGCTCGCCCGCGCCGGTGTCACCGAGCCCCTCACCACCGAGCAGATCGAGACACTGAAGCAGGAAGGCCCCGAGTGGCTGGAGCGGGAGCGCGCCACCCAGGCGGAGGTCCGCAAGGAAACGGCCCGCATCAAGAAGAAGAACGCCGAGCAGGCAGAACGCCAAGCCTGACGCCCCTTGCCCCGAAGGCCCCGACCGGATCATCCGGTCGGGGCCTTCGTCGTTCTCCGGCCGTACATCCCGC
>NZ_JBHUQX010000236.1:0-14675 GCF_042674225.1 Streptomyces sp. NPDC056948 | reverse complement strand
CCTGACGACGACCCCCCGACGTCAGGGCTGCCGGTTTTTCCGGGTGCGTTTCCGGTGTGTGCGGGGGGTGTTTACAGGACCTTTGCGTCCGCTCCGGAATGAGCCGCTCCAGCACGGCCGTTGACGAGGAGCATGACCTCTCTTCGCAAGCTCGGCTCCTCCGACCTCGAAATCTTCCCGCTCGCCCTCGGCGGCAACGTCTTCGGCTGGACCGCGGACGAGGCCGAGTCCTTCGCCGTTCTCGACGCGTACACCGCCGCCGGCGGCAACTTCGTCGACACCGCCGACGTCTACTCGGCGTGGGTCGACGGCAACCGGGGCGGCGAGTCCGAGACCGTCCTCGGCAAGTGGTTGCAGGCGCGCGGCAACCGCGCCGATGTCGTCGTCGCCACGAAGGTCAGCCAGCACCCCGAGTTCCAGGGCCTGTCCGCCGCCAACATCAAGGCCGCCGCCGACGCCTCGCTGCGCCGCCTGCGCACGGACTACATAGACCTCTACTACACCCACTTCGACCGGCCCGACGTGCCGGTGGAGGAGATCATCGGGGCGCTCGACGAGCTGGTGAAGGCCGGGAAGGTGCGGCACATCGCCGCCTCCAACATCTCGGCGGAGCGGCTGCGGGCCTCCCTGGAGTTCTCCGACCGTGAGGGCCTCGCCCGCTATGTGGCGCTCCAGCCCCACTACAACCTGGTCTCCCGCGACACCTACGAGGGCGAGCTCCAGGACCTGGCCGAGCGCTCCGGTCTGGCGGCCGTCCCCTACTACGCGCTCGCGTCCGGCTTCCTCACCGGCAAGTACCGGCCCGGTACGACCGTCGACAGCGCGCGGGCCGGCGGTGCCGCCAAGCACCTGGAGACCGACCGGGGCCTGAGGGTCCTCGGCGCCCTCGACGAGATCGCCGCGGCCCACGACGCCCCTGTCGCGACGGTCGCCCTGGCCTGGCTCGCGGCCCGGCCCACGGTGGCGGCGCCGATCGCGTCCGCACGGACGGTGGAGCAGTTGCCGGCGCTGGTCGGGGTCGGGGAGCTCACGCTGACGGAGGCGGAGGTCGACCGTCTGACGGAGGCTTCGGCCTGAGCCGTCCGCGTGGGCCGGCCGCCTCGGCTACGACCGGTACGGGTTGTACGCGGGGTACGGCGTCGACGGAGCCGAGTACTGCGTCGTCGGATGGCCGTACCCGTACACCCCGTACACCGGCCAGGGCGGTGCGGCCACCGGCACCGGAGGGGCCGTGATCCGCGCCGCGTGGTCCAGCGCGGGGCGGGCCGCCTCCCGGCGCCGCCACAGTGCCTCCAGCAGTTCCCGTTCCCGTACGACGAAGTCGGCACCTGCGCGGCCGCGGCGGCCCCGGTGCCGCAGGAACGCCAGAGACGTCGCGTAGGCCTCGTACTGCGCCACCGCCCGCGCCGCGGTCTTCCCCGCGTGGCGGCGGGCGTACTGGCGGGCGATCCGCCGGGCCCGCATCGAGCCGAGGGCGTACGGCTCGGCCGGAGTCAGCCAGCCGGCGACGGCATACGCGGGCAGCTCCGCCCGTACGGTCCTCAGCTCCCGCTGCCGGGTCCAGATCACCAGCCACGTCAGCAGCCCGAAGATGGGCACCATGAACGCCGCGTACACGGCGAAGAACCCGTACTCGCCGAACGCCGACGAGCCGTTCCACATCGCGTGCATGCCCATCGCGAGCAGCAGCCCGGAGAGCGGGAAGGCGATCCGGCGGATGCGCCGGCGGTCCGCCGACAGCGCGGAGATGCCGAAGCCGATGCCCGTGAGGACCGTGAAGAGCGGGTGCGCGAACGGCGACATGACGATCCGCACGAAGAAGGTCGCCGCCGTGACGGAGGCGATGCCGCTGTGCCCGGCGAGCTGATCGGTGCCGAAGGCGATGCCCAGATAGAGGATGTTCTCCGTGAACGCGAAGCCGGTGGCCGTGACGCCGGCTATGACGACGCCGTCGACGATGCCGGTGAAGTCACGCCGCCGGAAGAGGAAGACCAGTAGAACGGCCGCCGCCTTGGCCGACTCCTCGACCACCGGCGCGATGACGGTCGCGCCGAGCGTGTCCGCGCTCGTCGGGTCCGCGGTCGCCGTCGCTATCCACTGGGTCGCGAAGCTGTTGGCGACGATCGCTATCAGCGCCGCCGCGCAGGCGCCCCAGGCGAAGGAGAACAGCAGGTTCCGCCAAGGGCCCGGTTCGACCCGGTCCAGCCAGCGGAACGCGGCTATGAGCAGGGGGACCGGGAGGACGGCCAGCCCGAGCCCGACCAGGAACCCCTCCGTGCCGGTCTCCTCGCGGACCAGGGCGAGGATCACGAGGCCGGAGATCACGAGGAGCGTGCACAGCGCGCCGTAGCGCACCCAGGCGCGCTGCCACCAGTGGGCGTGCCGCAGGGAGCCGGCGGTGGCTGCGCCGGTGAGGGGCACGCCGTCGGGGGGACCGCTGGGGTACGACGGATATGGGGGGCAGGTGGCCACGGCATTGACCCTAACGACGGATGGGCGCTGTCCGCAGGCGGGAGAGATCCGGGGGCGGTCAGGCGCCGGCGGGGGGTTGGTCCTCGTGCTGTACGCGACGGAAGAGGAGGTCGTTCACGACATGTCCCTTGTCCAGTCCCTGGCCCTCGAAACGGGTCAGGGGACGGAACTCGGGACGGGGCGCGAAACCGCCGTCCGCCTGCGTGTTCTCGAAGTCGGGGTGTGCGGTGAGGACCTCGAGCATCTGCTCGGCGTACGGTTCCCAGTCGGTGGCGCAGTGCACGGTCCCGCCGGGCTTGATGCGGGTCGCGGCCAGGGTCAGGAAGTCGGGCTGGATGATCCTGCGCTTGTGGTGCCGCTTCTTGGGCCAGGGGTCGGGGAAGTAGACGCGGAGGCCGTCGAGGGAGTCCGGGGCGAGCATCTCGCGGAGCAGGATGATCGCGTCGCCGTTCGCGACCCGGATGTTGGACATGCCGTTCCGGTCGGCGAGATTGAGCAGATTGCCCTGGCCGGGGGTGTGGACGTCGACGGCGAGGATGTTGGTGCGGGGGTCGGCGGCGGCCATCTGGGCGGTCGCCTCGCCCATGCCGAAGCCGATCTCCAGGACGACGGGGTTGTCGCTGCCGAACAGGTCGGCGAGGTCGAGCCCCCGGTGCCCGTCGATGTCCAGTCCCCACTTGGGCCACAACCGCTGCAGCGCGTCCGCCTGCCCCGCGGTCACCCGGCTCCGCCGCGGCTGAAAACTCCGGATCCGCCGCTCGAAGTGCGACCCGGCGGGATCGGCCTTCGGCCCGTCGGGAAAGCGCGGCTCACCCTTGGCCCGCGTGTGCCGGATGGACATACCGGGCGCGTGGTCGGGGTGCTCGCCGTCGGGGGTGGTGGGCGGCTGGGTGCTTTCGGGGGTATTCACGGAGTCAGACACAGTGAGGCCGATTTTACGGCCGTCGCGTAAGAGGGTGCGGTGGGGCGAGGCCGCGGCACTCCTTTGCCGGGTCGCGACTCCACCCGGCCCCTGTGTCACAGCCCGCTCAGTGCCCTCCGCGCCACCTCCCGGCCGATCGGCAGGGACGCCGTGGCCGCGGGAGACGGGGCGTTCAGCACATGCACCGTGCGAGCGCCCTCGCGGATCAGGAAGTCGTCCACCAGCGTGCCGTCACGCAGGACGGCCTGGGCCCGCACGCCCGCCGCCGTCGGCACCAGATCTTCCTCGGACACCCCGGGCAGCAATCTGCCCACCGCGTCCGTGAACGCCGCCTTGGACAGCGACCGGCGCAGCTCACCGGCCCCGTACCGCCAGTGCCGGCGCGCGATCCGCCAGGATCCCGGCCAGGTCAGGGTCGACCCCAGCTCGCGCCAGCGGACCGTGCCCCAGCCGTACCCTTCGCGGGCCAGGGCCGGCACCGCGTTGGGCCCGACGTGGACACCGCCGTCGATGCCGCGGGTGAGATGCACCCCGAGGAACGGGAACGCCGGGTCGGGGACGGGGTAGACCAGGCCCCGCACGAGTTCCGGCCGGGCGAGTTCGTAGTACTCGCCCCGGAACGGCACGATCTGGACGTCCGGGTCGTCCCCGGTCAGCCGGGCGATCTCGTCGCTGTACAGGCCCGCGCAGTTCACCAGGACCCGGCCGCGCACCACGTCCCCGGCCGACGTGAGCGCGGCGACGCCCAGCTCGGGGCGGCGGTCGATGCGCACGACCCGCGTGCCGTAGCGGATCTCCGCGCCCGAGCCGTGGGCGAGCTGGCGGGCGACCGCGACGAAATCGCAGATGCCGGTCGTGCCGACGTGTATGGCGGCGAGGCCCCGCACCTCCGGCTCGTACTCCGTGATCTGGGACGCGCACAGCTCCCGCACCGGGATCCCGTTCTCCCGGCCGCGCTGCACGAGCGCGTGCAGACGGGGCAGCTCGGAGCGGTCGGTCGCGACGATCAGCTTGCCGGTGACGGAATGCGGGATGCCGTACTCGGCGCAGAACTTGACCATCTCGGCGGCGCCCCGCACCGCGTAACGCGCCTTGAGGGAGCCGGGGCGGTAGTAGACGCCGCTGTGGATGACGCCGCTGTTGCGGCCGGTCTGATGCCGGGCGGGGCCCGGTTCCTTCTCCAGCACCGTGACACGTGTGCCCGGTGCGGCGCGTGTGATCGCGTACGCCGTCGACAGGCCGACGATCCCGCCGCCGATCACCAGCACGTCACAGTCGTATGCGAGCCGCACGAGCACCACCTCCCACCTCGATAGTGCACTGCGCCACTGACATCGCCTTCAAACGCGCGGACGGCGGCGAGCCCGCCGCTCAGGCGGGAGCCACCAGCAACGGCCGGGCACGCTCACGGAGCTCCACCACCCGCGGCTCGTCCCCGTACGGCTCCAGCCGGTGGAGAAGATCCTTCACGTACTCCGTGGTCCGGGCGGACGAGATGCGCCCGGCGACCTCCACCGCCCGCACCCCCTGCTCGCACGCCGCGTCCAGATTCCCCGACTCCAGTTCGGCCACCGCCGAGACGACGAGGCGCAGACCGTGCGAGCGGACGAACTCCTCCGTCGGCTTCGAGAGCGCCTGCTCGGTGAAGCGGCGGACCTGGCGGGGCGCCTTGAGATCGCGGTAGCACTCGGCCGCGTCAGCGGCGAAACGGTCGTAGGAGTAGAAGCCGAGCCAGCTCGGGTCGTTGTCGCCGGGGCGGGCGCGCTCCAGCCAGCTCTCGGCCGCCTTGAGGGCGCCGCCGGCCGCCGGGGCGTCACTCGCGCGGGCGTGCGCGCGTGCCTCGACGAGGCGGAAGAAGCTCATGGTGCGGGCCGTCGCCAGGCCGCGGTTGCGTTCCAGGGCGGCCTGGGCGAGGTCCACGCCCTCGTCACCGAAGCCGCGGTAGGTGGCCTGGAGGGACATGGAGGCCAGGACGTACCCCCCGAGTGGGACGTCCGCCGCCGCCCGGGCCAGGCGCAGGGCCTGGATGTAGTAGCGCTGGGCCGCTTCCTGCTGGCCGGTGTCGAAGGCCATCCAGCCCGCGAGCCGGGTGAGTTCCGCGGAGGCGCCGAAGAGGGCCCGGCCTACCTCGTCGGAGTAGGAGCCGAGCAGCAGGGGGGCCGCCTCCACCCTTAAGCACTCGGGGACCATCGACGAACGCCAGTCGCCGCCGCCGTACTTGGAGTCCCAGCGCCGCGCGTCCTCGGCGGCCTCCCGAAGCTTCTGCACATCGCTGTGGCCGACTTTGAGCGGTGCGCCGGAGCCCTCGCCGGGGCCCACGTCACGCGCGACCGAGCTGTCGGCCGGGGTTATCAGCCATCGTGAGGCGGGCGTCGCGTACGCGCTCACCGCGAACGATCCGGCCAGCGACTGCCAGATGCCGCCGGTTCCGGCCCGGCGGCCGGCGAGGTCGAGGCGGTACAGCTCCGTCGCGGACCGCACCGCCTGGCCGACGTCCCGCGGGAAGGCGAGGCCGACTTCGGGCGCGGGATCCGCGTCCGCCAGGCCGATCTCGTGGAGCGGCACCGGGCGGCCGAGCTTCTGGCCGATGGCTGCGGCGATGAGGTGCGGCGCCGCACCCTGCGGCACCATGCCCTTCGACACCCAGCGCGCCACCGACGTCTTGTCGTAGCGAAGCGTCAGACCGCGCTGGGCGCCGAGGTCGTTGACACGCCGCGCGAGGCCTGCGTTGCTGATTCCCGCGAGGGCGAGAACGGCGCCGAGTTTTTCGTTCGGCCCGCGTTGCTCCCTGGACATGAGCCACCCCTCGACACAGACGGCTGCCGCACTGGCATAACCACGCGGCATTCGTAAACCCAGCGTAGTTCGCCGCATCCCAAGCGTTAAGGGGCATTGTTCCGGTTGGCGGGATTGTGGTCCGTACTGAAGTGCGGTTCAGATACGGGCTGTTGCGGCGTGCTCCCACTGTGTGGCCGTGCGCCTGCCCGTGCGCTCTTCTCCAGCCATCACGGGAGCGGTTCCATGGTCATTGCGTGGGTCGGCCCGCTGTACTGGATCCAGTGGGCTGGGGGACACCGCCGCCTACATCCCCGCGGGCGGCGGAACGGTCCGGGAGGCGTGCTCCGTCTCCCGGACTGCGCGATCGGGTGGTGGTGCGCCGAGCCTGTACGGAGCGTGTTCGACGCTGTCCGCGTAACGGCGATTTGGCTGAAAATCGACCCCGCCGGTCGTGAGGTATCAGGGCTCCGACCACGGCACTTGAGGGCGCATCAGGCGTAGTCAGGGCGCGTATCGGGGGCGCATTCGCGCCGCAGCCGTGTCGGAGACGTGTCGCTGACGTGCCTTGCGTCCCGGCCGTCTTTTCTGCGTTCGGGGCGTTCGGGGCGGTGCGGGTGTCGCCGCCGGGGCGCATTCAACGGAGCGCAAGCGGCGTCGAGGCCCTCTGGAGTGCTTCCTTCATGGCAGCATGGTGAACCGGTTCGTACGGTGCACTGGTTGTCCACAGCCTGTGGAGGCGGCGATGCGGTGGTTGGTGGGATGGAGCAGTACCGCCGCGGGAGCACTCGCTGCGGGTTCGGCGGGGGCCACGGGGCAGGACGGCGAGACCGTGCACCCGGTGGGTTCCCAACTCCTTTGGGGTGACCCCGATCCGCTGTGGGCGGTCGGCGACTGGCGCCCCGACGAGGTGCGGGTCGTGAAGGCCGACGACCGGACCCGCATCGCGGTCCTCGGCATCTGCGGTGCCACCGACGAGCAGTTGCGCGTCGCGCTGTTCGCCGCGCGCGGCGGGGCGCTTCGGCATCTGACCGCCTGGCCGGGCAGCTACACCGCGATCGTGCAGGTCGGCAGGAGGCTCACCGTCTGCGGCGATCTCGCGGGCGCGCGGCCGGTGTTCCACACGCCCTGGGCCGGCGGTACGGCGTACGCGACGGCCGCGCTGCCGCTGGCCGACCTCATCGAGGCCAACCTCGACTTCGGGCACCTCGCCGCGCTGCTGGCCGCCCCTGACGTACCCGCCGCGCTGCACGACTCCACGCCGTACGACGGCGTGAAGCGCATTCCGCCGGGGCATGCCCTGATCCTTCGCGCCGGTGCGCGGGAGATCGCCGGGTACGAGCCCGTCGCCTCGCTGGCGGTGGCGGCGCCTCCGGCCGACCCCGACAGCGCGGTCGACGCCGTGCGCGACGCGCTCGTGGAGGCCGTACGGACCCGGCTGTCCGCGCCGCGGCACGTCCCCGGGGCGGACATAGACCCCGGCCCCGTGCCCGGCATGGGACCCGCCGAGCGGCGTGCCGCGCGCGGGATGCCCGTACCGGGCATCGGGGCGGACCTGTCCGGCGGACCGGCCTCGGGGACGCTGGCACTGCTGGCCTCGGGGCTGCCCGGGATGCCGGGCACGGTGCTGGGGCACGGCACGGGCGCGGGGGAGCGGCTGCTGGCGGTCACGTTCAACGACCTCGCCGTCGCAGGGCAGGAGGCCGAGCTGGAGCGGGCGGGCGCGCTGGCGGCGAACCCGCGGCTGCACCACGTGGTCGTGGCGGGCGGCGAGGAGACCCTCCCGTACGCCGACCTGGACGGCCCGCTGACCGACGAACCCGGGCCGTGCCTGGTGTCGGCGGCACGGCACCGGGCGCGGCTGGCGTCCGGCAGCGCGGACCACTTCACGGGCTACGGGGCCCGTCAGGTCCTGGACGCCCATCCGGCCCGGCTGGCCGACCTGCTGATGGACCGCCGGCGGCGTCATCTCGTGCGGCCGGTCGCCGCGCTGGCCAAGGCGGACGGGTCGGTGCTGGTCCCCGCGCGCGTGTACGCGGCGGCGCGACGACTGTCCCGTATGCCGTACCGGTCGGGCATCGAGTCCCTGGCCGAGCGTCTGCTCGACCACCGGTCGGACGACGGCTTCGACGCGCCCGGTGGCGCGGTGGAGGCCTCGCTCGCCGCGCTGACCTGGGGCAGACCCGGGCCGGCCGCGCGCTGGCTGACCGGTGAGGCACTCGCTGAAGTATCGGTTCGCCTTCAGGCGTCGACGCACCGGTCGGAGCTGGTGGGGCCGGGGCAGCGGCCGGGTGACTTCCGCGCGCGTGCGGCGCTGGCGCGGCACGCGGCGGACCTGCGGGTGCTGGAGCAGGCGGCGGAGATCCGCTTCCAGCGGCTGCACGCGCCCTTCCTCGACAACCAGGTCGTGCGCGCGGCCCGGGCGCTTCCCGAGGCGCTGCGGGTACGGCCCGGGGCTCGGGCGGCGATCCTGCGTACGGTGCTGGAGGGGGCCGGAGTGCGGGAGCTGCCGCCCGGGTGGGGCGTCCCGACCCAGGCGACCGAGGCGGCCGCGGCCCGAACGGGCCTGAGAGTGGCGGCGGACTCCCTGGTGACGCTGTTCGACACGCCCCTCCTGGCGGAAGCGGGCCTGGTCGAGGCCCGAGTGGTCCGCAAGGCCCTGCGCTCCGCGGCGGCCGGCGAACCCCTCCCCCTGGACGGCCTCGCGGACCTGGTCTCCCTGGAACTCTGGCTCCGCCGCCTCCTGGCCCGCCGAGGCACCTGCTGGACGGGCACGCCTGCTCGGCAGCGGGCAGTACCGGCGGGAATCGCACCGCAACGGGGGGCGTTGGGAGCGGGGGCAGCGGGCCGGCTGACGTAGCCGCCTCAGCTGCGGGCATGCGTGCCGCCGAGCTGCGGGCGCCGGTCCCCGCCCAGCTGCCGTTGAGCTGCGGGCATGCGTGCCGCCAGGGGCGGCACGGGTGGGCGCAGCGGCACCCCGCAACGCCGGGCTGCGCACCCACCCGCCCCCAGCACCGACGCCGAGCACCCGCAAACACACCCCGCAGCAACACCCCGCGTTCAAAAACCCCGCGGCCCTCACCCCCACCCCAGCGACAATGACCCCGTGCGGTACAGAATCCTGGGCACCACCACGGCAGAGGACGACCACGGCACAGCCATCCCCCTCGGCGGCCCCCGCCTCCGCGCCCTCCTCACCGCCCTGGCCCTACGCCCCTCCCACACCACCACACCCCAGACGCTGATCGACGAGGTGTGGCCGGACGACCCACCCCAGGACGCCCCCGCCGCCCTCCAAGCCCTCATCGGCCGCCTCCGCCGCGCACTCGGCAAGGACGCCGTGACGACCTCCGAAACCGGCGGCTACCGACTCACGGCCACGCAGGACGACATCGACCTCTTCGTCTTCGAACGGCTCGTCCAGCAGGGCACCGACGCCCTCGCCGCCGACGCCCCCGCCCGCGCGGAACGGCATCTCGACGACGCCCTCGCCCTCTGGCGCGGCCCCGCCCTCGCCGACCTGACCGACCGCTCCGCGGCCACCCGCCCGGAGGCCACGCGCCTGGAGGCGGCCCGGGCCCTGGCCGAGGCCCGCCTACGGCTCGGCCGCGCGCCGGACGTCGTACCGGAACTGCGGGAACTGACCGCCGTACACCCGTACGACGAGCCCCTGCACGCGCTCCTCATCCGCGCCCTGCGCGACACCGGCCGGCAAGCCGACGCCCTCGCCGCCTACGAGTCGGCCCGCCGTGCCCTCGCCGAGGGCCTCGGTACCGACCCGGGCCCGCAGTTGCGCGCCCTGCACGCGGAGCTGCTCGGCGCGTCCGCGCAGGACCGGAAGCCCTCGTCAACGCCCCCCGTACGGCCCGAGCGGACCGGCAACATCCGTCCCCGACTGACCTCTTTCGTCGGCCGGGAACCCGAGATCAGCGCCATCCGTTCCGATGTGCACAGGGCCCGGCTCGTCACCCTCACCGGACCGGGCGGCTCCGGCAAGACCCGTCTCGCCGAGGAGGCCGCCGCCGGGCTTCCGCAGGCCTGGCTGGCCGAGCTCGCCCCGCTCGACCGGCCGGAGGCGGTGCCCGGAGCGGTGGTCAGTGCGCTCGGTCTGCGCGAGACCGTGCTGCTGACCAGCGAGCTGACGGCTGTGCCGGACGACCCGGTCGCCCTGCTCGTGGAGTACTGCGCCCCGCGCAGCCACGTCCTGATCCTTGACAACTGCGAGCATGTCATCGGCGCCGCCGCCCACCTCGCCGAAACCCTGCTGACCCGCTGCCCCGGACTCACGATCCTGGCCACCAGCCGCGAACCCCTGGGCGTGCCGGGCGAGTTGGTCCGTCCGGTCGAGCCCCTGCGCCCGGACCAGGCCCGCCGGCTGTTCGCGGAGCGCGCCGCCGCCGTCCGTCCCGACCCGGACGCCGCGCTCCGTGACGAGCGGGCGGTGGCGGAGATCTGCCGGCGGCTGGACGGTCTGCCGCTCGCCATCGAGCTGGCGGCGGCCCGGCTCCGGCTGCTCACCCCCCGGCAGATCGCCGACCGGCTCGACGACCGCTTCCGCCTCCTCACCTCCGGGAGCCGTACGGTCCTGCCCCGCCAGCAGACCCTGCGTGCCGTCGTCGACTGGTCGTGGGACCTGCTCGACGAGGCCGAGCGGATGATGCTGTGCGAGGTGGCCGTGTTCGCGGGCGGCTGGGACCTCGCGGCGGCCGAGGCGGTGTGCACCGGGCCCGCCGCCGAACTGATCGGGGCGCTCGTCGACAAGTCCCTCGTCGTGGCCGCCCCCGGCGAGGGCGACGGCTCCGCCGGGATGCGGTACCGCATGCTGGAGACCATCCACGAGTACGCGGTCGAGCGCGCCGCCGAGGTTCCGCCACTGCGGGCAGCGGCCGAGCGCAGGCACCACGCTTGGGTGCGCGCGCTCGTCGAGCGGGCCGACCCGCTGCTGCGTTCCGCCGGGCAACTGCCGTGGATCTCCCGCCTGGAGACCGAGCTGGACAACATCCGCGCGGCCCTCGACCGGAACCTGACCGCCGGGGACGAGGCGGAGGCCGGTGCCCTCGCCCTGGCCATGGGCTGGTTCTGGTGGCTGCGCACCTACCGGCACGAGGGCATGGAGTGGCTCGACCGGACCCTGCGCCTGGGAGCGGCGATGGATGCCACGGGGCGTGTACCGTCCGGTGGCGGGCCGGGCGTGCCCGACCCCGTCGACCACTTCCTCGACACGCCGGACGGCGAAGCGGAGCATCCGCTGCATGCCCTGCGGATGCAACTGCGCATGCTGCATCTGTTCTTCATGGCCGAGGACACGCCCATGGACGCGTACGTGGGCGAGCGGCGCCGGTATGTGACGCGGGTATGGGCGTACTTCGAGGCCGGCGGACCGCAGGCGGCCCGGGTCCCGGGGCTCGTCTGGCCGATGATCGCCTCCTTCGTGGGTGAGCTGGGGGACGTCCGCGCCGCCATGGACTCCGCCGTCGCCAACTGCCGTGCCCACGGCGGCGACTGGGAGACCGCCGTCGCCCTGATGTTCCGTACGCACATGGTGGTCGACGCCCCCGGCGATCTGGACGGCGTCGACGACGACCTCGCGGAACTGCGCACCCTCAGCCGCCGCGCCGGAGACCGCTGGCTGCGGGCCCAGGTGTGCAGCGCGGCCGCCGAGGCCGCCATGGCACGCGGCCGTTTCGACGAGGCCAAAGGGGAGTACGAGGAGGCCCTGCGGCTCGCCTACGAGGTGGGCGCGTACGCCGAGTCGCCGTTCCTCATCGCCCGGCTCGCCGAGATCGCCTACCGCGCGGGAGACCGCCCGGCCGCGCTGGCGGGGCTGGACGAGGCGAGCGCCGCCGCCGACCGGTACGCCGTGGCGGACTCCAAGGCGTTCGTCCTGCTGCTGCGCGCCCAGATCGCTCTCGAGGAGGGACACATCGCGCGAGCGCGGGAGCTGTGCGGCGCGGCGCACGTGGAGGCCGCGCGTGGCACACCGCCGCCCCAGTTCATGGTGATGCTGGAGCTGATCGACGCCCTGATCACGGCGAGCGAGACCGCTCCGGAGCCCGCCCTGGCCAAACTGGCCGCAGCCCTGCGCGACGCCGTGGAGAGGCGGTGCTCCGACATGATCCGGGCGACGGTCGTGGACAGCGCGGCAGGAGTGCTGGCCGACCTCGGCGACTTCCCGCGTGCGGCACGGCTGCTGGGCGCCGGCGACCGCTGGCGGGCCGGCCGCCCTCGCCCCATGCCGGAACACGCCCACGCGGAACGGACCGCGGCCACCGCTCGCGCCGCCCTGGGCAGTGCCCGGTGCCGGTCGGAGCGCGCCCTGGGCGCGGGTCTCACCGCTGATGACGTCCTGCGCGAGCTGGACGAGGCGCGGAGTTTTGACGCCGCCGAGCCACGCTAGGCGCAGGTGAACCTCGATTCGGCCCAGTCCGCAAGGGCCACGTTGTCGAGGGCGCCGCGCGGCTCCACGACCAGCCGTACGGTGCTGCGGCCGGCGAGATCCACATGGACGGGGACGGCCGGGTCCCCGCCCTCGACCAGCCCGGACCGCCACAGCCGGACCCCGTCGGCGTAGACGGAGAAGTACACCTTGCCGAGCCTCAGCGTCAGGTCGTCCACACCGACGAGCGCGTCGTACGAGGAGCAGGGCCGGTTGAGGTCGATGGTGACGGAGGAGCGGCCGTGCACGGTGACGCCGTGCGTGTGCCGCTGGTCGCCGACCGACATGCCGTACCGCTTCCAGACCCAGCTGCTCGCCCCGATCCGCATCTCGGGTTCGGTGCCGTCGCCGCTGATGTCGTACGACAGTTCGCTCCACTGATAGACGGCCGGGGCGGGCGGCGCCTCGGTCGGGGGCGGTGTGGGCGTGGGCGCGGGGGGCGGTGTCGGCCTCGGGGACGCGGGCGGCGGGGTGGGCTTCGGAGCCGGTGTCTCGGCCGAGGAGCGTGTGGGACGCGGGCCGGTCCCTGGGGTGGCCGGCGTCGGCGCGGGCGTCTCGGCGCGCGCGGGCACGATCCCCGGGGGCCGCGGTCCGGGCTCGCCCTTCGAGGGGGAGGGCGAGGGCGTGGGCTCGCCGGGCCGCACCACCGGCGACGTCGGGGAAGTCGGGAGAGGAGGAGACGTCTTCGCTTCCTCCTTCGGCTTCTCGTTGCCGGCCAGGGCCATCACCACCGCGGCCACGACACCCACGGCGACCACACCGGCCGCGATACCGGCCTTCAGGGGCGCGCCGACCCCCTCGGACGCCGCCGCACCGCCTCCGCTTCCCGCCCCACCGGACGAACCGGCGCCCGCGCCCGCTGCCGCGCCGGACGAACCGGCGCCCGAGCCCGCGCCCGCTGCCGCGCTCGCTGCCGCGCCGGACGAGCCTCCGCCTGCCGTCGCGGCCGCACCAGTACCGGCCGCCCCCGCGCCTCCGGCGATGAGCCCGGCCACCTTGGCGTACCCGGCGGCACCGAACCAGCCGAGGAGGGCGACCGGGACGACGGCGGGGATGCCACCGGCCACTTCCGCGATCTGGCTCGCGGCCAGCCGGCACTTCGCGCACTCGTCCAGGTGCTTGCGCAGCCCACGCTCGGCACGGGTGCGCAGCCGGCCGCGGGCGTAGGTGCCGAGCTGGTCGGCGTAGCGCGCGCACTCCTCGTCGCCGGTGAGTGTGGCGCTGACGTGGGCCTGGAGGTAGGCCTGCTTGAGGCCCTCACGGGCCCGGCTGGCGAGCACCCGCGTGCCGTTGGCGTCCAGGCCGAAGAGCGTGGCGACCTCGCTGGGCGACTCGTCCTCGACCTCGGTGTGCCACAGCACGGCCTGCCACCGCTCGGGCAGCGACCGGAAGGCCTGCATGGCCATGGACCGCTCGGCCTGGTGCATCGCCCGGACGTCCGCGCCCAGTTCGAGAGTTTCGCCGTCGGACACGTCGGGCCCGTGCGCGGACTGGGCGGCGAAGACCGCGAAGTCGTCGACGAGCTGTTCCCGCCGCGCCGACCTCGTCCAGGAGGCGGCGACGCGCCGCACGGAGGTGAGCAGATACGCGCGTACGGCGTGCTGGGGGCCGGAGCCGCCGCGCACCGCCTGGAGCATGCGGGCGAAGACCTCGGCGGTCAGGTCGTCCGCGGTGTGCGCGTCACGGCAGCAGGTCCGGGCGTACCGGCGCACGGCTTGCGCATGGCGCCGGTACAGCTCCTCGTACGCCGTGTCGTCGCCCGAACGCATCCAGTCGATGAGCTCGGTGTCGGCCGGCGGGAGCTCGCGGGGTGGCGGCAGGACGCTGTCCTCGTGCCGGTCGCGCTGTGCCGGGACCGAGCCGTCGGCGGGGTGCCCGCCGGGCGGGACGCTCGCGCGCCCGCCCTGGCTCGGTACTTGCTCGTCCCGCCCGTCAACGCCCATCGCGGAAAGCCCCCGCCAGCCGGCCAACACGTCCAGACCACCGGGTCAGAGTGCCATATTGGCTTTTGGTCAGGACCCCGGAGTTCGGACGATCACTCATCCGTGGGGATTTACCGCACGCCAGTAC
>NZ_JBHUQX010000235.1:0-14677 GCF_042674225.1 Streptomyces sp. NPDC056948 | reverse complement strand
TTACATTCCGAACCCGGAAGCTAAGCCTTTCAGCGCCGATGGTACTGCAGGGGGGACCCTGTGGGAGAGTAGGACGCCGCCGAACAATCATTGTATGGGTTGGTCCCGTAACTTCGGTTACGGGACCAACCCTTTTTTGTTCCGCGTCACTTGAAGTTCACGTTGCGCGCTCAGCATCCAAAGCATGGGTACTGCTGCAATGCTCAGGGCCGCCGGAGTCGGACTCGGTGACGAGGTCGTCGTGCCGGCCTTCGGGAACGTCGAGGTCGCCGAGGCCGTTGCCATGGCCGGGGCGATGCCGGTGTTCGCCGACATAGATCCTGTCACCTACTGTCTCGACGCCGTCGCTGTGGAAGCGGCGGTAACTCCGCGCACCGCGGCCGTGGTTGTCGTGCACCGCTTCGGGCGGCTCGCCGACATCGCGCGGTTGCACACGTTGGGAGCGCGGCACGGACTGCTCGTGCTGGAGCAGGGAGAGTCCGAGGCGCCGTACGACGAGATAGCCCAGCGCAGGGAGCGTGCGGGCTATCTCCACGCGAAGCTGAGGGGGGTGCGGACGCCGGATGACGGTGACGGGCACACCTATCAGCAGTACGTTGTGCGGGTTCCGGGCAACGGACGGCCGGACCGTGATGCCTTCGCGCGGGCTGTGCGGGCCAAGGGAGTTGAATGCCGGGTTCCGGTGAAGACCCCGGTGCATCGGCTGCCCGAATTCCGGCGGTGTGTTTCTCTCCCGGAGACGGAGCGAGCCGCTGACGAGACGCTTGCGCTGCCCGTTGACGCGACGCTGACCAAGCGGGACATGCAGCGGATCGTGTCCGCCTGCAACGCCCTCGGAGGGCTGCTTCAGCCCGCCTTCTGACGAGGTTGGGAGCACGGGTCTGTTCGGGGTATGATCTATTCCGTTGCCGCGCGGGAAACCGCAACGCGACAGGCCCCTATAGCTCAGTCGGTAGAGCGTCTCCATGGTAAGGAGAAGGTCAGCGGTTCGATTCCGCTTGGGGGCTCCAGCAGAAAAGGCCCCACCCTCATGGGTGGGGCCTTTCGCATGTCCTAGTCCTTGTGGAGGCCCGGGACGCGCATGGCCAGGATCGCCATGTCGTCGGACGGGGCGTCCGACGCGAAGCGTTCCACCGCGCGCATGATGCGGGCCGCGACTGCTCCTGCTGTCAGGCCTGTGCAGGTCGTGAGGACGTCGGCGAGGCCGTCGTCGCCCAGCATGCGGGCGCCTTCGCGGCGTTCGGTGACGCCGTCCGTGACGCACAGGAGGACATCGCCCGGATCGAGGGTGACCGTCTGCTCGTAGAGCTCCAGGTCCTCGATGACGCCGAGGAGCGGCTGGGGTTCGGCTGCCGGTTCGACCGAGCCGTCCTGGCGCAGGCGCAGCGGGAGCGGGTGGCCGGCGCAGACGACCTTCAGTTCCGCGCTGCCGTCCTCCTGGGGCCGCATCTCGCCGTAGAGGAGGGTGAGGAAGCGGCTGCGGGCGCCCTCGTCGAGGATCGCGGAGTTGAGGCGTTCCAGGACTGCCGGGCCGCTGAGGCCCTCTCGGGCCAGGAGGCGCAGGGCGTGGCGGGCCAGGCCCGTGACCGCTGCGGCGTTCGGGCCCGTACCGCAGACGTCGCCGATGGCGAAGCCGTAGGCCCCGTCGCGGATGGGGAAGACGTCGTAGAAGTCGCCGCCGACCTCGTTGCCCTCGCCGGCGGCGCGGTAGATGACCTCGACCTCGACGCCCGCGATCACGGGGAGCTCCGGGGGCAGGAGGCTGCGCTGGAGGGACTGGCTGATCGCCGTGCGCTCCGAGTAGAGGCGGGCGTTGTCCAGGGCCAGGGCGGCTCGGCGGGAGAGGTCCTCGGCGAGTTCCAGGATCTCCTGGCGGAAGTGTTCGTCGGTCGGCTTGCCGAGGGTCAGCATGCCGATGACGCGATTGCGGGCGACCAGGGGGAGGACGACCGTCTCGCCGCCCACGGCGGAGGCCGTGGCGAGGGTCGGGCCGATGCCGGGGGTGACCTGGCGGGTGGGGCCGCCGCTGAGGCCGAGGCTGCGCATGGAGCTGCGCAGGGCCGCCTGGTGGGCCACCTCGCCGGGGGCCGTCCAGACGCGGGCGCCGGGGGTGGGGACCGGGTCGGGCGGGGGGACCTTCGACAGCAGCGACTTGATGCCGTCGATGAGTTCCTCGTCCTCGTGCAGGACGTACGAGAGATACGGCTCGGAGGCCTGGTCGGCGATCGTGTAGACGGCGCACCAGGTGGCGAGGGTCGGGACCGTCATCTGGGCCATCAGGGCCAGGGTCTGGTCGCGGTCGAGGGTGCCGGCCAGCAGGTCGGACGCCTCTACCAGGAAGCTCAGGGAGCCGCGGCGCAAACGTTCCAGTTCGCCCAGGCGTGCCGACTCGACGGCGAGGGCGATGCGGTCGGCGGCGAACTGGAGGCGCAGCGCCTCCTCGTTGGAGTATCTGCCGGGGGCTTCGGCGGCGACGCCGAGGGAGCCTGTGAGGCGGCCCTCCACCTTCAGCGGGACGGTGACGACCGAGCGCATGCCCGTGCTGTTCAGCAAGGGCACCGCGCCGGGGACCGCCGTCAGGTCCTCGTGGACGGCCGGCATACGGGCCGAGCCGTAGCGGCCGGGGCCCGCCTCGACGGGGACGCGGGCGAAGCGCTGGCGGGCGGAGGGCAGGCCCGTGGAGGCGCGGACCTCCAGTTCCGTCTCGTCGTCGGTGGCTAGCAGGAGGAAGGCCGAGTCACCGTCGAGCATGTCGCGGGCGCGTTCCACCGTGCGCTGGAGGAGGCCGTCGAGGTCGTCCGGGGCGGGGGAGCCGATGAACACCTCGAAGGGGTCGGTGCTCTGGCCCTCCGAGGTGGTCGAGGTGTCGGAGGCGGGGACGCGCAGGGGCGTCTGCAGAACGGCCCTTTCGTGGTCCCTCACGAGGAGGCACACGGTTGACGGTTCGCCGCCGGTGTCGCGGACGCGCAGGTGGGAGGCGTAGACGGGGGTGACGCGGCCGGTGGCGGCGCGGATGCCGTAACTGCCCTCCCAGCGGGAGAGTTGGAGCGCCTCGGCGATGCCGGTGCTGGTGCCCGGGGTGTGTGGCCAGGCCGCGAGGTCGGTCAGGGGCTTGCCGGTGACCTGCTCGGCCGGGTAGCCGAAGAGCTCCTCGGCGTCCTCGCTCCAGGCGGTGATGTGGCCGGTGCGGTCGATCTGGATGACGGCCACGCGGACCCGGCCGTCGGCGAGGGGGAGGAGGTCGGCGGGGAGGGCCGGTCCGGCCGCTCGGGTGCCCACCGCGCGTGCGGGCAGGTCGAGTTGGAACCAGACGGTCTTGTGCGTGGGGGTGTATTCGACGCCCCAGCGGCCGGCGAGGGCCGCGCAGAGCTGGAGGCCGCGGCCGCCTTCGCGGTCGGGGCTGCCCATGTTGATCGCCGTGGCCTGGAGCGGGATCTCGCGCTCGGGATACCGGTCGGCCACCTCGATGCGCACGCCCTCGTCGCTGCGCAGGCACAGCAGGTCGGCGGAGGTGCCGGCGTGGACCACGGCGTTGGTCACCAGTTCGCTCGTGAGAACCACGGCGTCGTCGACGATGTCGGCGAAGCCCCAGCCCTGGAGGGTGTCGCGAACGAAGGAGCGGGCGCTCGCGACCGAGCGCCCGACGGGCTCGAAACTGGCGGCCGCGCGCGCGGTGATCACAGAACTCCTTGACCGGTTCTCGACGTGCTGGGCTGCGTGACCGACCGGCTCGCGCCGCTGCTGCGGCAGGCTGCCCGTCGGCCGGGGGTCCGGGGGCTGTCCCCCCGGGATCAGTCCGGTGGTCATGTGTGCGGCCGCCCCTCCGATGCCCGCTCGTCTTCGTGCCACCGCCCAGGCCGGACGGACCGGCGCGGCTGGACAGCCGGATGCAAGGTTACTTACCTTCGCGGTCCATTCGGATGCCGGTCTGCAGTGTTTCCGTCCGGAGGGTGTGCGGACGATGTGCGAAGCTGCCGAACTGTTATGGCCTGGTTCGGCCAGGGTGAAACACTGGGCAAGCTTCTTGTGAAGGTCCGGGCAGGCTGAGTGCCCAAGGCGTACGGCGGGCAGCAGCCCTCTGGCAAGAGCCTGATATGCAGGGCAGAGAATACGCAGTAGTAACTGGTACGCCGAGCGCGGTACCCGAGCACAGCAGTGACGGTCGACCCCTGCGGGAGGGACACAGTGGAGTCTGGCGCAGCGACGCGTGGCACGAAGACGCGCGCGAAAGGCGGACAGTCCCGGAGCAACCAGGGCAAAACACGCAATGGCACCACAGAGGTGGACACGGCGGCCCTGAACCGTTTGATGGCGGCCCTGGTGTCGATGCGGGACGGGAACTTCCGCAAGCGGCTCACGGTGTCCGGGGACGGCGTGATGGCCGAGATCGCGGCCGTTTTCAATGAAGTGGCCGACCGGAATCTGCATCTGACGGGCGAGCTGGCCCGGGTGCGGCGGATGGTGGGCCGGGAGGGCAAGCTCACCGAGCGGCTGGAGACCGGGGCCTGCGAGGGTTCGTGGTCGACGGCGATCGACAACTCGAACGCCCTGGTGGACGACCTGGTGCGGCCGGTTTCCGAGGTCAGCCGGGTGCTGTCCGCGGTGGCCGAGGGTGATCTGTCGCCGCGTATGGAGCTGCGGACGCAGGCCCCGGACGGGAACGGGCATCCGCTGCGCGGTGAGTTCCTGAAGGTCGGGCGGACGGTCAACAACCTGGTCGACCAGCTCTCGACGTTCACCGACGAGGTCACGCGTGTGGCCAGTGAGGTGGGCACCGAGGGCAAGCTGGGCGGGCAGGCGCGTGTGCGTGGCATGTCGGGTTCGTGGCGGGATCTCACGGATTCCGTCAACACGATGGCGTACCGGCTGACGGCCCAGGTGAGGGACATCGCGCTGGTGACGACGGCGGTCGCCAAGGGCGATCTGTCCCGGAAGGTCACGGTCCAGGTGGCCGGCGAGATGCTGGAGCTGAAGAACACCGTCAACACGATGGTGGACCAGCTTTCGGCGTTCTCCTCCGAGGTGACCCGGGTGGCCCGTGAGGTGGGCACGGAGGGCGCGCTGGGCGGGCAGGCGCAGGTGCCCGGGGTCGCGGGTGTGTGGAAGGAACTCACCGATTCGGTGAACACCATGGCCGGGAACCTCACGGCCCAGGTGCGCGGGATCGCGGAGGTCACGACGGCGGTCGCCAACGGTGACCTGTCGCGCAAGGTGACCGTGCCCGCGCGCGGCGAGGTCGCGCAGCTCGCCGACACGATCAACCAGATGACCGAGACGCTGCGGATCTTCGCGGACGAGGTCACGCGTGTGGCCAACGAAGTCGGGGCCGAGGGTCAGCTCGGCGGTCAGGCGAACGTGCCGGGTGCGGCGGGAACGTGGAAGGATCTCACCGATTCGGTGAACACGGTCTTCCGGAATCTGACCACTCAGGTGAGGGACATCGCCGCCGTGACGACGGCGGTGGCCAATGGTGATCTGTCGCAGAAGGTCACGGTCGACGTGGCCGGCGAGATGCTGGAGCTGAAGAACACCGTCAACACGATGGTCGACCAGCTGTCCTCCTTCGGTGCCGAAGTGACGCGTGTGGCGCGAGAGATCGGTGTCGAGGGTGAGCTGGGCGGCCAGGCGCAGGTGCCGGGTGCGGCCGGTACGTGGAAGGACCTGACGGACTCCGTCAACACGGCGTTCCGGAACCTCACCGGACAGGTGAGGAACATCGCCCAGGTGACGACGGCGGTGGCCAATGGTGATCTGTCGCAGAAGGTCACGGTCGACGTCTCCGGCGAGATGCTCAAGCTGAAGAACACCGTGAACACGATGGTGGACCAGCTGTCGAGCTTCGCCGACCAGGTGACCCGGATGGCCAGGGACGTGGGCACGGAGGGCCGGCTCGGCGGCCAGGCCCGGGTGGACGGCGTGTCGGGCACGTGGAAGGAACTCACCGACTCCGTCAACTCGATGGCCGGGAACCTGACCTCCCAGGTGCGCAACATCGCGCAGGTGACGACGGCGGTGGCCCGGGGCGACCTGTCGCAGAAGATCGACGTCGACGCGCGCGGGGAGATCCTCGAGCTGAAGAACACCATCAACACGATGGTCGACCAGCTGTCCTCCTTCGCCGAGCAGGTGACCCGGGTCGCGCGTGAGGTGGGTACGGACGGCCGGCTGGGCGGTCAGGCGCAGGTGCCCGGCGTCGCCGGTGTGTGGCGCGACCTGACGGACTCCGTGAACGGCATGGCGTCCAACCTGACCGGCCAGGTGCGCAACATCGCGCAGGTGGCCACGGCGGTGGCCCGCGGTGACCTGTCCCAGAAGATCACCGTGGACGCGCGCGGGGAGATCCTCGAGCTGAAGAACACCCTGAACACGATGGTGGACCAGCTGTCGTCCTTCGCCGAGGAGGTCACACGTGTGGCCCGTGAGGTGGGTACGGAGGGCATCCTGGGCGGTCAGGCCGAGGTGCAGGGTGTCTCCGGCACCTGGAAGGACCTCACCCAGTCCGTGAACGGCATGGCGAACAACCTGACCATCCAGGTGCGCAACATCGCCGAGGTCACGACCGCGGTCGCCCGGGGCGATCTGTCGAAGAAGATCACCGTCGACGCCAAGGGCGAGATCCTCGAGCTCGTCACGACCGTCAACACCATGGTCGACCAGCTGTCGTCCTTCGCCGAGCAGGTGACCCGGGTGGCCCGTGAGGTGGGCACCGAGGGCATCCTGGGCGGACAGGCGCACGTGCCGGGTGTCACGGGCATCTGGAAGGACCTGAGCGACAACGTCAACCTGATGGCCAAGAACCTCACCACACAGGTGCGGAACATCTCCCAGGTCTCGGCGGCGGTCGCCAACGGTGACCTGACACGGCAGGTCACCATCGAGGCCCGCGGTGAGGTCGCGCAGCTCGCCGACACCATCAACACGATGGTGAAGACGCTGAGTTCGTTCGCCGAGCAGGTCACCAAGGTGGCCCGTGAGGTGGGCACGGACGGCATCCTCGGCGGGCAGGCGCATGTGCCGGGTGTGGCCGGTACGTGGAAGGACCTCACCGAGTCCGTGAACGGCATGGCGTCCAACCTGACCGGCCAGGTGCGCAACATCGCCATGGTGACCACGGCCATCGCCAAGGGTGACCTGACGAAGAAGATCGACATCGACGCGCGCGGGGAGATCCTGGAGCTGAAGACGACCATCAACACGATGGTCGACCAGCTTTCCTCCTTCGCCGAGGAGGTCACCCGGGTCGCCCGCGAGGTGGGCACGGAAGGGCAGCTCGGCGGGCAGGCACGCGTGCGTGACGTCGACGGGACGTGGCGCGACCTGACCGAGTCCGTGAACGAGATGGCCGGGAACCTGACCCGGCAGGTGCGTGCCATCGCGCGCGTGGCGACCGCGGTGACCCGTGGCGACCTGAATCTGAAGATCGACGTGGACGCGTCCGGGGAGATCCAGGAGCTCCAGGACTACATCAACAAGATGATCGCCAACCTGCGCGACACCACGATCGCCAACAAGGAGCAGGACTGGCTGAAGGGCAACCTGGCCCGGATCTCGGCGCTGATGCAGGGCCGCCGCGACCTGGAGGACGTGGCCTCGCTGATCATGAGCGAGCTGACGCCGGTGGTGTCCGCGCAGCACGGCGCGTTCTTCCTGGCGATGCCGCTCGTCGACGGCGATGACAAGAACGCCGCGGGCGACGACCAGTACGAGCTGCGCATGCTCGGCTCGTACGGCTACTCGATGGGTTCCATGCCGACGTCGTTCCAGCCCGGTGAGGCGCTCATCGGGACGGCCGCCACGGAAAAGCGCACGGTCCTCGTGGAGAACGCGCCCAGCGGCTACCTGAGGATCTCCTCGGGGCTCGGTGAGGCACCGCCCGCGCAGGTGATCGTGCTGCCGGTGCTGTTCGAGGGCAAGGTGCTCGGGGTCATCGAGTTGGCCTCCTTCACTCCCTTTACGCAGATCCAGAAGGATTTCCTCAACCAGATCGCCGAGATGATCGCGACGAGCGTCAACACCATCTCCGTCAACACCAAGACCGAGCTGCTGCTGGCGCAGTCGCAGGAGCTGACCGAGCAACTGCGTGAGCGGTCGGCGGAGTTGGAGCAGCGGCAGAAGGCCCTCCAGGCGTCCAACGCCGAACTGGAGGAGAAGGCCGAGCTGCTGGCCCAGCAGAACCGCGACATCGAGGTGAAGAACACCGAGATCGAGGAGGCGCGGCAGGTCCTGGAGGAGCGTGCCGAGCAGCTCGCGGTGTCGATGCGCTACAAGAGCGAGTTCCTGGCGAACATGTCGCACGAGCTGCGTACGCCGCTCAACTCGCTGCTGATCCTGGCCAAGCTGCTCGCCGACAACGCCGAAGGGAATCTCTCCCCGAAGCAGGTCGAGTTCGCCGAGACGATCCACGGGGCCGGTTCCGACCTGCTCCAGCTCATCAACGACATCCTCGACCTGTCGAAGGTCGAGGCGGGCAAGATGGACGTCTCCCCGACGCGTATCGCGCTGGTCCAGCTCGTGGACTACGTGGAGGCCACGTTCCGCCCGCTGACCGCGGAGAAGGGTCTGGACCTGTCCGTACGGGTGTCGCCGGAGCTGCCCGCCACGCTGCACACCGACGAGCAGCGGCTGCTGCAGGTGCTGCGCAATCTGCTGTCGAACGCGGTGAAGTTCACCGACTCGGGATCGGTGGAGCTGGTCATCAGGCCGGCGCGGGACGACGTGCCGCAGCGGATCCGGGCTCAGCTGCTGGAGACCGGGTCGTTGACCGACGCGGACGCCGAGCTGATCGCGTTCTCCGTGACGGACACCGGGATCGGTATCGCCTCCAGCAAGATGCGGGTGATCTTCGAGGCGTTCAAGCAGGCCGACGGCACGACCAGCCGCAAGTACGGCGGAACGGGCCTCGGGCTGTCCATCTCGCGGGAGATCGCCCAGCTGCTCGGCGGTGAGATTTACGCGCAGAGCGAGACGGGCCGCGGCTCGACGTTCACGCTGTACCTGGCGCTGCACCCCAGTGAACTGCCGCCGCAGGGCTACCAGCAGCAGCTGCCCGCCCTGGAGGCCGGTGACCTCATGACGTCGTCGTCCGACCCGTCCGAGCTGTCCGAGGCGGAGGTCGACACGCCGGCCGAGGTGAAGTCGTACCGCGACACGCAGAACGGACCGGCGGCCCTGTTCCGGCGGCGTCGCAGGATGCCCGAGCTGGAGGCGCGCCCCGCGCCGCCGGAGCAGTGGACGCCCTCCGAGCGGGAGATGACGCCGAAACCGCACCGCGGTATCCGGTTCGGCGGCCAGAAGGTCCTGATCGTCGACGACGACATCCGCAACGTCTTCGCCCTGACCAGTGTCCTGGAGCAGCACGGCCTGTCCGTGCTGTACGCCGAGAACGGCCGTGAGGGCATCGAGGTGCTGGAACAGCACGACGATGTGGCGGTCGTCCTGATGGACATCATGATGCCCGAGATGGACGGATACGCGACGACCTCGGCGATCCGCAGGATGCCGCAGTTCGCCGGGCTGCCGATCATCGCGCTGACCGCGAAGGCCATGAAGGGCGACCGGGAGAAGGCGATCGAGTCGGGTGCTTCCGACTACGTCACGAAGCCGGTCGACCCCGATCACCTGCTCGCGGTGATGGACCAGTGGATGCGAGGGGAATGAGGGGAGCGTTGGGCCGTTGCGCAACCGTGGCGGGAAGGTTCGGTGTTCACGCGGAGTTGCCGACTCGATGTGTGCATAGTCGTGTAGAAGTACAAGATCTGGGGAACCTTCTGGTCTCCTGCTGCGTTTCCGCTACGTGCACAGTGACATCACGGTGACAGGGTGTGGCGACAGGCAGGGTGCGGCTACGATGACCGGCACAAGGACGGGCGACGTAAGGGAGTCGTCCCCTGGGGCGGCACCGACCGGTGCGTCCTCAGGTCCTGCGGACAGGGGAGGCCCCACGCCGGGGCGAGGAGGGCGGGCCATGGTGCAGAAGGCCAAGATCCTCCTGGTCGATGACCGGCCGGAGAATCTGCTGGCGCTGGAGGCGATCCTCTCTGCGCTCGATCAGACGCTGGTGCGGGCATCGTCCGGGGAGGAAGCACTCAAAGCGCTGCTCACGGACGACTTCGCGGTCATTCTGCTGGACGTCCAGATGCCGGGCATGGACGGCTTCGAGACAGCCGCGCACATCAAGCGGCGTGAGCGGACCCGGGACATCCCGATCATCTTCCTCACGGCGATCAACCACGGCCCGCACCACACCTTCCGGGGTTACGCGGCGGGCGCGGTCGACTACATCTCCAAGCCGTTCGACCCGTGGGTGCTGCGCGCGAAGGTCTCGGTCTTCGTCGAGCTGTACATGAAGAACTGCCAGCTGCGTGAGCAGGCGTCGTTGCTGCGGCTCCAGTTGGAGGGCGGCGACAAGAGCGCGGGCGGCGAGGCCAAGGAGTCGGCCGGGCTGCTCGCGGAGCTCTCCGCGCGGCTCGCGGCCGTCGAGGAGCAGGCCGAGGCGCTGACCAAGCAGCTCAATGACGAGTCGACGGACGCGGCCGCGGTGGCCACGGCGGCTCATCTGGAGCGCAAGCTCACGGGGTTGCGGCGGGCGCTGGACGCCCTGGAGCCGGGTACCGGGAGCACGTCTTCGGTGTCCTCGCAGAACTGACGCGCGGGCGGGCATGGTTGCCCGCCCATGAACGCGCGTCAGTTTCGCGCCTCTCCCGGAGCGACACGAACGGGTGAAGCCGTAGGCACACGTGTCCCTTGGCGTCTCCACCGGTAACCTCACACCCATGGCCTCACGTTCCTCCGCAGCCAAGAAGCCGCCCGCGAAGAAGGCGGCCGCTTCAGCGAAGGCTCCGGCGAAGAAGGCCGCTGCCAAAAAGGCTCCCGCGAAGAAGGCGCCCGCCAAGAAGGCCGCGGCGAAGAAGCCCGCGCCCAAACCGGCACCCAGCCCGACCGGAGGCATCTACCGGCTCGTGCGCGCCGTGTGGCTCGGCGTCGCGCATGCCGTCGGCGCGGTGTTCCGCGGCATAGGGCAGGGCGCCAAGAACCTCGACCCGGCACACCGCAAGGACGGTGTCGCGCTGCTGCTGCTCGGCATCGCGCTGATCGTCGCCGCGGGCACCTGGGCAGATCTGAAGGGCCCCGTGGGCGATCTGGTCGAGATCCTGGTGACCGGCGCCTTCGGCCGGCTCGACCTGCTCGTGCCGATACTGCTCGCCGTCATCGCCGTGCGGTTCATCCGACACCCGGAGCAGCCCGAGGCCAACGGACGCATCGTCATCGGCCTGTCCGCGCTCGTCATCGGCGTGCTCGGTCAGGTCCACATCGCCTGCGGCTCGCCCGCGCGCGGCGCCGGCATGCAGGCCATAAGGGACGCCGGCGGGCTCATCGGCTGGGCCATGGCGACGCCGCTGTCGTACGCCATGGGCCATGTGCTCGCCGTACCGCTGCTCGTGCTGCTGACGGTCTTCGGGCTGCTGGTCGTCACGGCCACTCCCGTCAACGCCATTCCGCAGCGGCTGCGGCTGCTCGGGGTGCGGCTCGGGATCGTCCGCGACCCGGCCGAGGACGAGTTCGGCGAGGACGACGAGCGCTACGACGAGCAGTGGCGGGAGGCGCTGCCCGCCCGGCCGCGCGGTCGGCGCACGCAGGCGCCCGAGGAGTACGACCCCGACACCGCCGAGCAGGAGGCCCTCTCCCGGCGCCGCGGCCGTCCCCGGCGGTCCGCCGTGCCGCAGCCGGACATGAACCGGCCCATGGACGCCGTGGACGTCGCCGCCGCGGCCGCCGCCGCGCTCGACGGTGCCGTCATGCACGGGATGCCGCCCTCGCCGATCGTCGCCGATCTCACCCAGGGCGTGACGGTGGGGGACCGCGAGGCGACCACGCCGACGCCCGTCCCGGCCGCACGCCCTCAGCAGGACAAGGCCAAGTCCAAGCAGGAAAAGCTCAAGCAGGACCAGCCCGAGCAGGAGAAGCCGAAGGCGGGCGTCCGGGACCTCACCAAGGCCCCGCCCTCCTCGCCCCGCGACCTGCCCCCGCGTGCGGAGCAACTCCAGCTCTCCGGCGACATCACGTACTCCCTGCCGTCGCTCGACCTGCTGGAGCGCGGCGGCCCGGGCAAGGCCCGCAGCGCCGCCAACGACGCCGTCGTCGAATCGCTGACGACCGTCTTCACCGAGTTCAAGGTGGACGCCAGTGTCACCGGCTTCACCCGCGGGCCGACGGTCACGCGCTACGAGGTCGAGCTCGGCCCCGCCGTGAAGGTCGAGCGGATCACCGCGCTGACCAAGAACATCGCCTACGCCGTCGCCTCCCCGGACGTGCGGATCATCAGCCCGATCCCCGGCAAGTCCGCGGTCGGCATCGAGATCCCGAACACCGACCGGGAGATGGTCAACCTCGGTGACGTACTCCGTCTGGCGGAGTCCGCGGAGGACGACGACCCGATGCTGGTCGCCTTCGGCAAGGACGTCGAGGGCGGCTTCGTCATGCACTCGCTGGCGAAGATGCCGCACATGCTGGTCGCCGGTGCCACCGGCTCCGGCAAGTCGTCCTGCATCAACTGCCTGATCACCTCGATCATGATGCGGGCGACCCCCGAGGACGTCCGGATGATCCTCGTCGACCCCAAGCGGGTCGAGCTGACCGCCTACGAGGGCATCCCGCACCTGATCACGCCGATCATCACCAACCCCAAGCGGGCCGCCGAGGCGCTCCAGTGGGTCGTACGCGAGATGGACCTGCGCTACGACGACCTGGCGGCCTACGGATACCGGCACATCGACGACTTCAACCGGGCCGTGCGCGAGGGCAAGGCCAAGCCGCCCGAGGGCAGCGAACGGGAGCTCCAGCCGTACCCGTATCTGCTGGTCATCGTCGACGAGCTCGCCGACCTGATGATGGTCGCGCCGCGGGACGTCGAGGACGCGATCGTGCGCATCACCCAGCTCGCGCGCGCGGCCGGCATCCACCTGGTGCTCGCCACGCAGCGGCCGTCGGTCGACGTCGTCACCGGTCTGATCAAGGCGAACGTGCCGTCGCGGCTCGCCTTCGCCACCTCGTCACTGGCGGACTCGCGCGTCATCCTCGACCAGGCGGGCGCCGAGAAGCTCATCGGCAAGGGCGACGGGCTGTTCCTGCCGATGGGGGCCAGCAAGCCGACCCGTATGCAGGGCGCCTTCGTGACCGAGGAGGAGATCGCGGGCGTCGTCCAGCACTGCAAGGACCAGATGGCGCCCGTCTTCCGGGACGACGTCACCGTCGGCACCAAGCAGAAGAAGGAGATCGACGAGGACATCGGCGACGACCTCGACCTGCTGTGCCAGGCGGCGGAGCTGGTGGTCACCACGCAGTTCGGGTCGACGTCCATGCTCCAGCGCAAACTGCGCGTCGGCTTCGCCAAGGCCGGGCGGCTGATGGACCTCATGGAGTCCCGGAACATCGTCGGACCGAGCGAGGGTTCCAAGGCACGTGACGTTCTTGTGAAGCCTGATGAGCTGGATGGCGTGCTCGCGCTGATCCGGGGGGAGTCTGAAGGGTAGGGAAGCGGGACACGGTGGTCGCCTCGCGGGGCGTGTACGCAGTCGGGTGTCCGGATCGTGATTCACCCGTTAGGGATCATTGAGCAACCGTTTCCCTCCGGCGTACGTCAAGTTGAGGGAGGCGAAAAGCACCGACCCCACCATCGGAATGTCGGGCCATTCCGATGGCGTACAAAGTGACACCGCCCGGTTGCCCCACCCTTTCATACCCCCCCTAGACTGAACTTCCAGCACAGGCGGCACACGCTCGAAAGGCGCCCCCGTGTCCATCGGCAACTCCCCTGAAGACGAGCGTCCGTTCGAAGACGAGCACGTCGAAGACGACCGCGAGGAAGCCCGCCCCTCCATCGGCCATGTCCTGCAGCAGGCGCGTATCGCCGCCGGACTGACCGTCGACGACATCAGTAGCGCCACCCGGGTCCGCATGAACATCGTGCACGCCATCGAGGCGGACGACTTCACCGCCTGCGGCGGGGACGTCTATGCCCGCGGGCACATCAGGACCCTGGCCAAGGCCGTCCACCTCGACCCCGCGCCGCTGCTCGCCCAGTACGGCGACACGCACGGCGGCCGACCGGCGCCGACCCCGGCGGCTCCCCTGTTCGAGGCGGAACGCATCCGTCCGGAGCGGCGGGGGCCCAACTGGACCGCGGCCATGGTCGCCGCGATCGTCGCCGTGATCGGTTTCGTCGGGTTCACCATGTTCCAGGGCGGCGACGACAGCGCCGGCGAGGCCAATGTGGCCGAGGGCTCCACGCCGGGTGCGTCCGCCTCCCCGACCACCAAGTCCAAGAAGCCCGCCGAATCCAAGCCCAAACCCTCCGACAGCGCCATCGCGGCCGCGCCCCAGGACAAGGTGACGGTCCGGGTGGCCGCCGCCGACGGCCGAAGCTGGATCGCCGCCAAGGACCACAACGGCCGGATGCTCTTCGACGGTGTCCTCAAGCAGGGCGATTCCAAGACCTTCCAGGACAGCTCGAAGGTGCACCTCGTCCTCGGGGACGCCGGTGCGATCGACCTCTTCGTCAACGGCAAGAAGATCGAGGACGACTTCCAGCCGGGCTCCGTGGAACGTCTGACGTACACGAAGGGCGACCCCGAGGCCGGGTGACCGCGCCCAAGGGGTGTCCGACGTACGGGGTTGGCCG
>NZ_JBHUQX010000234.1:0-14684 GCF_042674225.1 Streptomyces sp. NPDC056948 | reverse complement strand
CTTGTGCGCCTGCCCGCCCGTTTCGTGTTGTGTCAGTCCTTGATTTCGCAGATGGGCGCGCCGGATGTGACCGATGCGCCGATTTCCGCGCTCAGGCCCTTGATCGTGCCCGACCTGTGGGCGTTGAGGGGCTGTTCCATCTTCATCGCCTCGAGGACGACGACCAGGTCGCCCTCCTTGACCTCCTGGCCCTCCTCGACGGCCACCTTGACGATGGTGCCCTGCATGGGGGAGGCGAGGGTGTCGCCGGAGGCGACGGGGCCCGACTTCTTGGCCGCGCGGCGCTTGGGCTTGGCGCCCGCCGCCAGGCCCGTACGGGCCAGGGACATGCCCAGCGAGGCCGGGAGGGAGACCTCCAGGCGCTTGCCGCCGACCTCGACGACGACCGTCTCGCGGTCCAGCTCCTCCTCCGCCTCCGAGGCGTCGGCCGGTGCGGCGAAGGGCTTGATCTCGTTGACGAACTCCGTCTCGATCCAGCGGGTGTGGACCGTGAACGGGTCGGACGAGCCGGTGAGCTCGGGGGCGAACGCCGGGTCCTTCACCACCGCACGGTGGAACGGGATCGCCGTCGCCATGCCCTCGACCTGGAACTCCTCCAGCGCGCGGGCGGCCCGCTGCAGGGCCTCCGCGCGGGTGCGGCCGGTGACGATCAGCTTGGCCAGCAGGGAGTCCCACGCCGGGCCGATGACCGAGCCGGACTCCACGCCCGCGTCCAGGCGGACACCCGGGCCCGAAGGCGGGGCGAACGTCGTGACCGTGCCGGGAGCCGGGAGGAAGTTGCGGCCCGGGTCCTCGCCGTTGATGCGGAACTCGAAGGAGTGGCCGCGCAGCGCCGGGTCGTCGTAGCCGAGCACCTCGCCGTCGGCGATGCGGAACATCTCGCGGACGAGGTCGATGCCGGCGACCTCCTCGGTGACCGGGTGCTCCACCTGGAGACGGGTGTTGACCTCCAGGAAGGAGATCGTGCCGTCGAGGCCGACGAGGAACTCGACGGTGCCCGCGCCGACGTAGCCGGCCTCCTTCAGGATCGCCTTGGAGGACGAGTACAGCTCCTCCACCTGCGCGTCGGACAGGAAGGGGGCAGGAGCCTCCTCGACCAGTTTCTGGTGCCGGCGCTGCAGGGAGCAGTCACGGGTGGAGACCACGACGACGTTGCCGTGCTGGTCGGCCAGGCACTGGGTCTCCACGTGCCGCGGCTTGTCCAGGTAGCGCTCGACGAAGCACTCGCCACGCCCGAAGGCGGCGACCGCCTCGCGCACCGCCGAGTCGTACAGCTCGGGCACCTCTTCGAGCGTGCGCGCGACCTTCAGGCCGCGACCGCCGCCGCCGAAGGCCGCCTTGATGGCGATCGGCAGACCGTGCTGCTCGGCGAAGGCGACGACCTCGTCGGCGCCGGAGACCGGGTCGGGCGTGCCCGCCACCAGCGGGGCGCCCGCGCGCTGCGCGATGTGCCGGGCGGCGACCTTGTCGCCGAGGTCGCGGATGGCCTGCGGGGGCGGGCCGATCCAGATCAGGTCCGCGTCCAGGACCGCCTGTGCGAAGTCCGCGTTCTCGGAGAGAAAGCCGTAGCCGGGATGGATGGCGTCCGCGCCCGACTCCCGCGCGGCCTTCAGCACTTTCTCGATGTCGAGATAGCTGGTGCCCGGGGTGTCACCGCCCAGGGCGAACGCCTCATCCGCGGCGCGGACATGCAGAGCGTCCCGATCCGGGTCGGCGTAGACGGCCACGCTCGCGATGCCGGCATCCCGGCAGGCCCGGGCAACGCGGACAGCGATTTCGCCACGGTTGGCGATGAGCACCTTGCGCACGATGAGGCTCCCTCCTTGAAACAAGCCGAGTTTAGGGACTGCCGACACGACACTTCGACCCGTCCCCAGTGGTGAGCTTGCCCACACGGAGCGTGATGCGAGGCTCGCTCGACCCGCGAAATCCCTTGTCGCACCGCGGTACGCAGCACTCCTGCGGGAAACCCTAGCCGTCTCCTGTGGTCAAGGTCTCTGTCATCACGTGCTGCGGGCCACTCCGTTTCTTTGTGGAGTCCCTACGAATGGCCCAATGATTCTTTGCCCGCCGCAGAACCCTTGTCCCAGGGTTTACCTGTCAGTAGCGTTCGCGATGTCTCGAACGTACTAGGGGTAAGAGGGTGGGCCCGGTGGTGCGCAGGCCGGTGGCATGGGTCGTGGCGTTGGTGCTGTTCGGCGAGGCGTTCGGCATCGCCGCGCTGAACTGGTTCCTCGGGGTCGTCGTCGACCGGCAGGACATGTCCCTGGCCGGGCTCGATCCGCACATGATGTCGATGTCGTCGAAGATCGGCGGGATCGCCTTCGGCCTCTACTACGCGCTGTGCGGCCTGGTCGCCCTGCTCGTGGCGCTGCGGGACCGCCCCCCGGCGGGCCTCGGGCGCGTGCTGCTGATCAGCGCGGCGGTCGTGCACGGGCTGCTGGGCGCCTTCACGTGGGGGCTCGTCGGCTGGCCCGCGTTCCTGTTCATGATGCTGGTGCTCGGCCTGATCGTCCTGCTGCTGATGACGTACGACCGCCCGGCCGAGCCGGTCATCGCTCCGCCGGCGCCCACAACTCCGTGATGCCGACGCCCAGGTCGGCGAGGAGCCGCCGGACCAGGGGCAGGCTGATGCCGATCACGTTGCCGTGGTCGCCGTCGATGCCGTTGATGAACGGGGCCGAGCGGCCGTCCAGGGTGAAGGCCCCGGCGACGTAGAGCGGTTCGCCGGAGGTGACGTAGGCGGCGATCTCCTCGTCCGTCGGGTCGCCGAAGTGGACGACCGTGGACGCGGTGGCGGAGACATAGCGGCCGGTGAGCGTGTCGTAGACGCAGTGGCCGGTCTGGAGGGTGCCGGCGCGGCCGCGCATCGACTTCCAGCGGGCCGTGGCCTCCTCGGCGTCCGCGGGCTTGCCGAGGGCCTGGCCGTCCAGGTCGAGCACCGAGTCGCAGCCGATCACGAGTGCGCCCTTGATCTCCGGCCGGGCCGCCACGACGGAGGCCTTCGCCTCGGCGAGGGCGAGCGCCAGCTCGGCGGGGGTGGGAGCGGTGACGGCGTCCTCGTCGACACCGCTCACGATCACCTCGGGGGTGAGTCCGGCCTGGCGGAGCAGTCCGAGCCGGGCGGGGGACTGGGAAGCGAGGACGAGTCGCCTGCGGCGCTGAGCAGTCATGCAGTCAGGTTAGTCACATGGGCGAGGCCGACTCACCTCACGCCGATCACGAGCATGGCCACGAACATGGCCAACGCCATGAGAACGCCCAGCCGCCGGAGCATGTCCTGCATGTCGCGGAGTTCTTTCGGCGGTTCGTTCTCGGGGTCGGACCACAGCATGAGTCCAGCGTGCGGCCTGGCTGGGCGGGGCGCCTGAGTAGAGGTACTCAAATCGGCGCCCCGCCCTGCTGAGTGCTCAGGCCGGCCAGTAAGTCCTGCCCCATGCCGTCGGCCCCGGCTGGGGCAGGCGGTGGGATGCGATGCGGGACGGGTCGGACCAGGAGTCGCGGGGGGCCGGTGCGCCGGGCGGGGTCTCTGCCGCCGCCGCGGCGCGGGCCCTGACCACCGCCAGTGCGGCGGCCAGCTCCTCCGGGGTCGGGTTGCCCCGTACGACCTTGATCGTCATGTGTGCCTCCTGGGGCTAGAGGGGGATGTTGCCGTGCTTCTTCGGAGGCAGGGATTCCCGCTTCGTACGCAGTTGACGCAGACCCCGTACGACATGGCAGCGGGTGTCGGACGGCATGATCACCGCGTCGACGTAGCCGCGCTCGGCCGCGACGTAGGGGTTGAGCAGGGCGTCCTCGTACTCCTGGATCAGCCGGGCCCGGACCGCCTCGAGATCCTCGCCGCTCGCCTCCGCCTCGGCGATGGTGCGGCGGTGCAGGATGTTGACCGCGCCCTGGGCGCCCATGACGGCGATCTGGGCGGTGGGCCAGGCGAGGTTGAGGTCGGCGCCCAGGTGCTTGGAGCCCATGACGTCGTAGGCGCCGCCGAAGGCCTTGCGCGTGATGATCGTGATGAGCGGGACGGTGGCCTCGGCGTAGGCGTAGATCAGCTTGGCGCCGCGGCGGATGATGCCGTCGTGCTCCTGGTCGACGCCGGGCAGGAAGCCGGGGACGTCCACGAAGGTGATGACCGGGACGTTGAAGGCGTCGCAGGTCCGCACGAAGCGGGCCGCCTTCTCGGAGGCGGTGATGTCGAGGCAGCCCGCGAACTGCATCGGCTGGTTGGCGACGATGCCGACGGGGTGTCCCTCGACCCGGCCGAAGCCGGTGACGATGTTCGGCGCGTACAGCGGCTGCGTCTCGAAGAACTCGGCGTCGTCCAGGATGTGCTCGATCACCGCGTGCATGTCGTACGGCTGGTTCGCGCTGTCCGGGACGATGACGTCCAGCTCGCGGTCCTCGTCGGTGATCTCGAGGTCGGCCTCCTCCGCGAAGACCGGCGGCTCGGCGAGGTTGTTGGACGGCAGGTACGACAGCAACTGCTTGACGTACTCGATGGCGTCCTTCTCGTCCCCGGCCATGTGGTGGGCCACGCCCGAGGTCGCGTTGTGGGTGCGGGCTCCGCCCAGCTCCTCGAAGCCGACGTCCTCGCCGGTGACCGTCTTGATGACGTCGGGCCCGGTGATGAACATGTGCGAGGTCTGGTCGACCATGACCGTGAAGTCGGTGATGGCCGGGGAGTAGACGGCCCCGCCGGCACACGGGCCGACGACCAGGCTGATCTGCGGGATCACGCCGGAGGCGTGGGTGTTGCGGCGGAAGATCTCGCCGTAGGCGCCGAGTGAGGCGACGCCCTCCTGGATCCTGGCCCCGCCGGAGTCATTGATGCCGATGACCGGGCAACCGGTCTTCAGGGCGAAGTCCATGACCTTGACGATCTTTTGGCCGTAGACCTCGCCGAGTGCCCCGCCGAAGACCGTGAAGTCCTGCGAGAAGACGGCGACGGGGCGGCCGTCGACGGTGCCGTACCCGGTGACGACGCCGTCGCCGTACGGGCGGTTCTTGTCCAGTCCGAAGTTGGTGGACCGGTGCCGGGCGAACTCGTCCAGCTCGACGAAGGAGGCTTCGTCCAGGAGGAGTTCGATCCGCTCACGAGCCGTCAGCTTGCCCTTGGCGTGCTGCTTCTCGACGGCGCGTGCGGAGCCGGCGTGCGTCGCTTCCTCGATACGGCGCTGGAGATCCGCGAGCTTGCCCGCGGTCGTATGAATGTCAGGCTGCTGCAGCTCTTCCGGCTCGGACATCGGGATGCGGCTCCCTGCCTGCTCAAAAGGGGGGACGGTTACTCATCCGTAGAGTAGTGCGGTGCCCTCGGGTCGGCAGTGCGGCGTTTACCACACCTAGGGTGGCTTGCATGACGCCGCAAGATGCATCAGAGCCGAGAGAGCCGAACGGTAGCCGTTGGTCGGACCTGGACCGTCCGCCCCTCAATGTCACCGCCCTGCGCCGGGGGCTGGTGCGGGAGGGAGGGCTGTGGTCGGAGGTGGACGTGGTGCAGCGCACCGGCTCCACCAACTCCGACCTCGTGGCCCGTGCGGCCGAGGGCAAGGCCGTCGAGGGCGCGGTGCTCGTCGCCGAGGAGCAGACGGCCGGGCGCGGCCGCCTGGACCGGCAGTGGACGGCGCCGCCGCGGTCGGGCCTGTTCTTCTCCGTGCTGCTCACGCCGAGCGAGGTGCCGGTGGGGCGGTGGGGGTGGCTGCCGCTGCTCACAGGCGTGGCGGTGGCGACGGGGCTGTCGCGCGCGGCGGGTGTCGACACGGCCCTGAAGTGGCCGAACGACGTGCTGGTCACGGTGCGGGGCGAGGAACGCAAGGCCGGGGGGATCCTCGCCGAGCGGGCCGGTGACGACGGGGTCGTGATCGGGGTCGGCATCAATGTCTCGCTGAAGGAGAACGAGCTGCCCGTACCGACGGCGGGGTCGGTGGGGCTGGCCGGGGCGGTGAGTACGGATCGGGATCCGTTGCTGCGGGGCGTGCTTCGTTCTCTGGAGGAGTGGTACGGGAAGTGGCGTGAGGCGGGGGGTGACCCGGGGGTGAGCGGGCTGCAGAAGGCGTATGCGGCGTCGTGCGCGACGCTCGGGCGGACCGTGCGGGCGGAGTTGCCGGGGGACCGGGGCGTCGTGGGGGAGGCCGTGGCCGTGGACGGGGACGGGCGGTTGGTGCTGGCTACGGAGGAGGGGGTGCAGGAGCCGGTGGGGGCGGGGGACATCGTGCACCTGAGGCCCGCCTGACTGAGGCCGGGCGGGTGCGCAGCCCGGCGTAGCGGGATGCCGCTGCGCCCACCCGTGCCGCCCTTGGCGGCAAGCATGCCCGCAGCGAGGCCTGACGGAGTGAGCTGGCGCACACCTGCCGTAGAGTTGAGGCCGGTCGATACATGACCGTGACAGATCGGAAGGGCAGCACGCGTGACCGTCGAAGACCCGGATTCCGGCACGGACGCGCAGGGCGCCGACCCCGGCGAGGAC
Organism: Streptomyces sp. NPDC056948; assembly: GCF_042674225.1. NCBI lineage: Bacteria > Bacillati > Actinomycetota > Actinomycetes > Kitasatosporales > Streptomycetaceae > Streptomyces > Streptomyces sp. NPDC056948. The sequence continues at coordinate 8,224 of NZ_JBHUQX010000234.1, read as the reverse complement.
CCGCTCGCCCTGCGCCTCGAAGGGCTCATTCTGGGGGCCGAGCGCCGGTACACCCCGTTTCAGGCGGCCCGCAGCGCCGGTGTCTCCATGGAACTGGCCTCCCGCTTCTGGCGGGCGATGGGCTTCGCGGACATCGGGCAGGCCAAGGCCCTCACCGAGGCGGACGTACTCGCCCTGCGGCGCCTCGCCGGCCTCGTCGAGGCGGGGCTGCTGAGCGAGGCGATGGCCGTACAGGTGGCCCGGTCCACGGGGCAGACCACCGCACGGCTCGCCGAGTGGCAGATCGACTCGTTCCTGGAGGGGCTGACCGAGCCGCCCGAGCCGGGCATGACCCGCACCGAGGTGACGTACCCGATCGTCGAGCTGCTCCTGCCCGAGCTGGAGGAGTTCCTCGTCTATGTCTGGCGGCGTCAGCTCGCCGCCTCGGCCGGACGGGTCGTGCAGGCAGCCGACGACGAGGAGATGGTCGACCGGCGCCTCGCCGTCGGCTTCGCGGACCTGGTCGGGTTCACCCGGCTCACCCGCCGCATGGAGGAGGAGGAGCTCGGCGAGCTGGTCGAGGCCTTCGAGACCACGGCCGCCGACCTGGTGGCCGCGAACGGCGGACGGCTGATCAAGACTCTCGGCGACGAGGTGCTGTACGCCGCCGACGACGCGGGCGTCGCCGCCGAGATCGCCCTGCGGCTGATCGAGACCATGGCGCACGACGAGACGATGCCGGAGCTGCGCGTCGGCATGGCGTTCGGCACCGTGACCACCCGTATGGGCGATGTCTTCGGTACGACCGTGAACCTGGCCTCCCGGCTCACCTCGATAGCTCCGAAGGACGCCGTCCTCGTCGACACCGCCTTCGCCGAGGAGCTGATCCGCACGCAGGACGCACCGTCCTCCGAGGCGGAGGCGGCCGAGGAGGCCGCGGCGGCGGAGAAGGAGGGCGAGGAGCCTCCGGAGTACCGGTTCGCGTTGCAGCCGATGTGGCAGCGGCCGGTGCGTGGGCTGGGCGTCGTGGAGCCGTGGCTGCTCACGCGGCGGGACCTGGGCTGACAGACGCGGTCAGTCGCGGCGGCCCGGCGTGTCCACGCACAGGCCGATGACCGGCACGCACAGGCCCGGGTCGTCCGGCTTCTTCGGCCGCTCGGGCTTGGGCTTGGGCTTGGGCGCCGGGGCGGGCGTGGTCCCGCTCGGAGGAGCGGGCGCGGCCGGGGTCGGGCGTGGGGCGTTGCCCTGGGTGGCCGGTACCGGGGTGTTCGGTGTGTCGGGGATGGTCGTGGGCCGGTGAGCGGCGGTCGTGGTGGCCCCTCGGGTGCCGGTCGCGGCGGGCGGGGCCGGTCGTGTGCCCCTGGTGGCCGGGGACGGGGTCAGGCCGCCCAGGACCGTGGGTGACGAGGGGCTGACCTCGGGGGCGGTGGCCGGGAAGGTCGCGGCGGTGTCGGCGGTCTGGTCCGTGCCGGTGGTGACCGGGTCCGGGCGGGGTTCGGCCTCGACGCTGCCGACGCCGTCGGGGCCCGGGACGGAGGCCAGGCGTACGAGGCTCAGGGCGCCGGCGGCCAGGGCGAGGCCGCCGGCGGCGAGCAGGGCCTTGTGGGAGCGGGGCTTGCGGTGGCGGCCTCGGACGCGGGGGGTGAAGGGGGCGGTTTCCGCCGGGGCCGGCTCGGCGGGTGCGGTCGGCTCCTTTCGGCGGGGCGCCGTGGCGGTCCCGGTGTCCCGCTGTGGCCTCGTCGGCGTGTTCGTCCTCATCACGGTTCCTCCCCGATGCGCACGCGCCCCCTGTGCGCCGTTGGCGGACGCACGCTATGCGCTCCCATGGGTGGTCGGGCCGGAATTGAGGTGATGTCACTCGAACGGGTGGGCGGGCGAGGGGGCGGGAACCGGTCGCGTCCGCTCTTTCGTGCGGAGGGTGCGGCTGCGATGATCGGGGCGGTGAGGTTGTTAACCCGCGTTAACCGGAGGGTGTCATGAACGAGGAACGGTTCGGGGAGTTCGTGCTGGTGCGGCGGCATGAGCAGGGGCATGTCGCGGAGCTCGTCCTCGACCGGCCCAAGGCCATGAACGCCGTGTCGACCGGGATGGCGCGGTCCATCGCCGGTGCGTGTACGGCGCTGGGGGAGGACCGGGACGTACGGGTGGTCGTGCTGACCTCGACGCATGAGCGGGCGTTCTGCGTGGGGGCCGATCTGAAGGAGCGGAACTCGTTCAGCGACGCGGATCTGGTGCGGCAGCGGCCGGTGACGCGTGGGGCGTACACCGGGGTGCTGGAGGTGCCGGTGCCGACGGTGGCGGCGGTGCACGGGTTCGCGCTGGGGGGTGGCTTCGAGCTGGCGCTCGCGTGTGACGTGATCGTGGCGGACCGTACGGCGGTGGTGGGGCTGCCGGAGGTGTCGGTGGGGGTGATTCCCGGGGGTGGGGGCACGCAGTTGCTGCCGCGTCGGGTGGGGGCGGCGCGGGCGGCTGAGCTGATCTTCTCGGCGCGGCGGGTGGAGGCCGTCGAGGCGGGCGAGTTGGGGTTGGTCGATCAGGTGGTGGAGGAGGGGCGGGACCGGGAGGCGGCGTTGGAGCTGGCCTCTCGGATCGCGGGGAATTCGCCGGTGGGGTTGCGGGCGGCGAAGCGGGCGTTGCGGTTGGGGCAGGGGTTGGATCTGCGGGCGGGGCTTGAGGTGGAGGACGCGGCGTGGAGGGCGGTGGCGTTTTCCGGGGACCGGGCGGAGGGGGTTGCGGCGTTCAATGAGAAGCGCAAGCCGGAGTGGCCTGGGGAGTGAGCTGGGGTTTGTTGGCCGGTACTCGGCGTTGCTGCTGGGGGCGGGTGGGTGCGCAGCCCGGCGTTGCGGGGTGCCGCTGCGCCCACCCGTGCCGCCCCTAGCGGCACGCATGCCCGCAGCTTGGTCGTCCCCGTTCGCGTCGTCAACAGAACGGATTGGCTGAAAAGTCCCTAGCCTGGAGTGATGGGTGAGGACAGACGGCTGGTGGCCGTCGTCGCGTTGGCTCAGGGGATGGCGGCTGCGCACGGGCCGCGTGAGGCGTGGCGTGCGGCGGCTGCCGGGGCGTGCCGGGCGCTGGGCGGGAGTTTTGCCGCGCTGTCGGTGTGGGAGCGGGAGCTCGGGCGGCTGAAAGTCCTCGTGAACGTCGGTGCGCTGGCCCACGGGGAAGAGGAGTTCCCGGAGGACGAGGCCTATCCGGTGCACCAGTTCGCGGAGATCACCGAGTTCCTGCACGAGCAGTGGGCGGCGGGGGGCGGGGAGCCCGACGCGTGGGTGGAGACCGCCGAAGGGCACGCCGCCGGGCGGCGTCCCGGGTACTGCCACCAGCGCGTCGCCGCCCTGCGCCGCCGGGGCCGCGGCTGCTGCGTGGTCGCGCCGATCGTGCTGCACGGGCGGGCCTGGGGCGAGCTGTACGTCGCCCGGCCTGCTGGTGAGGCCGTCTTCGAGCGGGCCGACGCCGACTTCGCCACCGTCCTGGCCTCCGTCGTGGCCGCCGGTATCGCCCAGACCGAGCGGCTGGAGGAGGCCCGGCGGCTCGCGTTCACCGACGCGCTGACGGGGCTCGCCAACCGTCGTGCCGTGGACGTACGCCTGGAGCAGGCGATCGAGCGGCACCGCAGGGACGGCGCGGTGGTCAGCCTCGTCGTCTGCGATCTGAACGGGCTCAAGCGGGTCAACGACACCCATGGGCACGCCGTCGGCGACCGGCTCCTGGAGCGTTTCGGCTCGGTGCTGTCGCTGTGCGGGGCCATGCTGCCGGGGGCCTTGGCGGCGCGGCTCGGCGGGGACGAGTTCTGTCTGCTCGCGGTCGGGCCGCCCGCCGACCAGGTCGTGAAGGCGGCCGGCGAACTGTGCCGCCGGGCGTCCGAGTTGGAGCTCGGGGACGGCGTGGCCTGCGGGGTCGCCTCCACCGAGGACCCGATCGGGCCCGTACGCTCCGCGCGGCGGCTGTTCCGGCTCGCGGACGCGGCCCAGTACCGGGCCAAGGCCGAGCGGGCCGCCCGGCCGGTGGTCGCGGGCCGGGCCGGGCCCGATGATCCCGTCATGCGGCTGGCGGACGAGCCGTCCCAGGGGGCCGACGGAGAACGCCGGCGATTCCGCGGGCGGCACGCGCCGTAGCCGTTCGGGGAGCGGCCCGGGGATGTGACGCATCGGTAAGGGGTGAACCCCGCCCCCAGTGGTGACATCATCGAATTCACTGCGTACGCTCCTGAATATGGATATGCACACTGTGGTGGACGGGGAAGGCGCGAAGCGCGGCCTTGAAAGGGTGGTGGTGGGCGACGGGCGGGCGTCCGGCGTGACCGCGTCCGACGTGCTCGCCGTGGCGCGTGCCGGCGCCCGCGTCGAGCTCTCCGAGGAGGCGGTGGCCGCCCTCGCCGCGGCCCGCGAGATCGTGGAGGCGCTGGCGGCCAAGCCGGACCCCGTGTACGGCGTGAGCACCGGCTTCGGGGCCCTGGCGACCCGGCACATCAGCCCGGAGCTGCGCGCACAGCTCCAGCGCAACATCGTCCGCTCGCACGCCGCCGGGATGGGGCCGAGGGTGGAGCGGGAAGTCGTACGTGCCCTGATGTTCCTGCGGCTGAAGACCGTCTGCTCCGGGCGCACCGGCGTACGGCCCGAGGTCGCGCAGACTATGGCCGATCTCCTCAACGCCGGTATCACCCCGGTCGTGCACGAGTACGGCTCCCTCGGCTGCTCCGGCGACCTCGCGCCGCTGTCCCACTGCGCGCTCGCGCTCATGGGGGAGGGCGACGCCGAGGGCCCCGACGGTGCCGTACGCCCGGCCGCCGAACTCCTCGCCGCGCACGGCATCCAGCCGGTCGAACTGCGCGAGAAGGAGGGCCTCGCCCTCCTCAACGGCACCGACGGCATGCTCGGCATGCTGGTCATGGCCCTGGCCGACCTGGACACGCTCTACCGGACCGCCGACATCACGGCCGCCCTGTCGCTGGAGGCCCTGCTCGGCACCGACCGGGTCCTCGCCCCCGAACTGCACGCCATCCGGCCGCACCCGGGGCAGGCCGCCAGTGCCGCCAACATGCTGGCCGTGCTGAAGGGTTCGGGCCTGACCGGGCACCACCAGGACGACGCCCCGCGCGTCCAGGACGCCTACTCGGTGCGCTGCGCCCCGCAGGTCGCCGGGGCCGGGCGGGACACCATGGCCCACGCCCGGCTGGTCGCCGACCGCGAACTGGCCTCGGCGGTGGACAACCCGGTGGTGCTGCCCGACGGGCGCGTGGAGTCCAACGGCAACTTCCACGGGGCGCCGGTCGCCTACGTCCTGGACTTCCTCGCCATCGCCGCCGCCGACCTCGGCTCCATCGCCGAGCGGCGCACCGACCGGCTGCTCGACAAGAACAGGAGCCACGGCCTGCCGCCGTTCCTGGCCGACGACGCCGGTGTGGACTCGGGCCTGATGATCGCTCAGTACACGCAGGCCGCGCTGGTGAGCGAGCTGAAGCGGCTCGCCGTACCGGCGTCCGCCGACTCGATCCCGTCCTCCGCGATGCAGGAGGACCATGTCTCGATGGGCTGGTCGGCGGCGCGCAAGCTGCGCACGGCCGTCGACAACCTCACCCGTGTCCTGGCCGTCGAGCTGTACGCCGCCACGCGCGCCGTCGAACTGCGCGAGGGTCTGACACCGGCGCCCGCGACGCGGGCGGTCATCGACGCCGTACGGGAAGCGGGAGTTCAGGGCCCCGGACCGGACCGGTTCCTGGCGCCCGACCTGGCCGCCGCGGACGCGTTCGTGCGCGACGGGCGGCTGCTCGCGGCGGTGGAGACGGTCACGGGGCCGCTCCAGTAGTCAGTACGACGAACGCGGCCGGGGTCTTGCCGGGTGGCCGGGCCCCGGGGCGGTCGCCCCGGCGCCAAGTGCGCTCAGAAGCCGAGTCGTTCCCGGCGCACCGAATAGGCGACGAAGCCCGCGCCCAGCGTGAGGAACAGCGTGCCGCCGACCACGTAGGGCGTGCTGTCGAAGCTGCCCGTATCGGCGAGGCGGGTGTCGGTGACGGAGTCGCCCGCGGTCGTGGCCGCGATCCGCGCCTGCTCTGTGACCTGCGGCGACGGGCTCGCCGAGACGGCGTCTCTCACCGGGGAGTCCGACGTCGCGTTGGCGGACGGGACGAACCACAGGGCGCCCAGCAGGGTCGCTGCGGCGGTGGTGGTCAGCAACGGACGGCGAGCGGATGACACGGAATATCGATCCCCTTGTGGCACTGGCGAATTGGCCGTGTGGGGTGATGTTAGTAAAAGGCGCGGGTCACGGGAAAGTCACGGGAGATCCTGGACGTACGCTCCCGCCATGAGCACTCCTGAGACATCACGTTTTGTACGGGTTCGGGTGGAACTCGTTCTGGAGGTCGGCGACGCGGACGCGGTCACCAAGTCCGCGCTGCGCCGGATCGCCGACGACGCCGAGTTGCCGGCGTCGGAACGGGTACACGCCGAGGGCGCTGTGACGGAAGACACCGCGGAGGCCCTCGCGTACCTCGTGGACCCGTTCGACCTGGTCAGCCAGGTCCCGGGGGTCGAACTCCAGCAGGCCTCCTGGAGCAGCGAGCGGATCGAGTACGACCCCGATTCGCCGGACTGGGACTACGACGAGGATGATGATGACGGCGAGTACGACCTGAACGACAGTGACGACAGTGACGAAGGGGACGGCGGAAGCCGGGCGCACGCGGCCGGCTGAGGCGACTTGGGGAAAACATGACCCCGGGTGGCAACCGCCGCCCGGGGTTTCGTCGTCTCAAGCGACGCACCGACCGCACCAGCACCATCCGCGCCGCGGACGTGGTGATCCCCACACCTGTGTCACCTGGGGAACCGGACGAACCGGTCGTAGCGTTGAAAGGTCTCGACGAGGACTCACGAGTCCACGCGGGGGCACTTGGTCTTTGACGGGGACACACTCGGGATCTTGGGGAAATCGGCAACGATGGAGAAGCGTGTGATAACGGTCAGTAAGCGGCGCAAGGGCCTGGCGGTCGCGTCCGCACTGCTCGGTGGAGTGCTGGCACTCTCGGCCTGTACGGGCGGCGACGACAACGCCTCCGGGAGTGACGGCGGCGACAGCTCCCAGTCGAAGGTCGACGAGGCCGCGGCCAAGAAGACCTCCGCGGCCCAGATCAAGATCACGCCCGAGGACGGCTCGGACAACGCCTCCATCAACAACGCCGCCGGCGTCACCGTGCGCAAGGGCACGCTCACGGACGTCACTATGACGGCGTCCGACGGCACGGAGGTCAGCGGCCAGATATCCGCCGACAAGAAGAGCTGGAAGCCCAGCACCCAGCTCGAGCGCTCCACGAACTACAAGCTCGCCGCCGAGGCCAAGGACTCCGACGGCCGGGTCGCCCACGAGAACGCCTCGTTCACCACGGTCTCCCCGGCCAACAGCTTCATCGGCAACTTCACGCCGGACGACGGCCAAACCGTGGGCGTCGGCATGCCGGTCTCGATCAACTTCGACAAGGCGATCACCAACAAGGCCGCCGTCCAGAAGGGCATCAAGGTCAGCACGACCGGCGGCCAGGAGGTCGCCTGCCACTGGTTCAGCGCCAACCGCATGGACTGCCGCCCCGAGGACTACTGGAAGGAAGGCTCCACCGTCACGCTGAAGCTCGCGCTCGACGGTGTCGAGGGCGCCGAGGGTGTCTACGGGGTCCAGCAGAAGACGGTCACCTTCAAGATCGGCCGCAACCAGGTCTCGTACGTCGACGCGAAGACCAAGCAGATGAAGATCACGCAGGACGGCAAGACCGTGCGGACCATCCCGATCTCCGCCGGCTCGCCCGAGAACAAGACCTACGAGGGCATCATGGTGATGTCCGAGAAGTTCAAGGAAACGCGCATGAACGGCGCGACCGTGGGCTTCACGGACGACGACGGCAAGGGCGAGTACGACATCAAGGACGTGCCGCACGCCATCCGCCTCTCCAGCTCCGGCACCTTCATCCACGGCAACTACTGGGGCGCGAAGTCCATCTTCGGCGGTGTGAACACCAGCCACGGCTGCGTCGGCCTCCAGGACGCGAAGGGCGCCGACGACCCGAAGACGCCGGGCGCGTGGTTCTACAACAACTCGATCCTCGGTGACGTGGTCGTCGTCCAGAACACCGGCGACAAGACGGTCGCGCCGGACAACGGCCTCAACGGCTGGAACATGAGCTGGGCCGACTGGAAGGCCGGCTCCGAGGCCTGACGGTTCGGTAGCTCCTGACGGTTCGGTAGCTCCTGAAGAG